>NZ_LZMI01000099.1:0-575 GCF_001665475.1 Gordonia sp. 852002-51296_SCH5728562-b
TCGCGCAGGGCTTCTGAGATGAACTCAGGGCCGTTGTCCATGCGCAGCACCATGGGCGGGCCACCCCAGATCGCGAAAGTCTTCTCCAACTCCTCGATCAGCCGTTCGGCGGTGATCGAGCGGTCCACGATGTTCAGCAGCGATAGCCGGGTGTGCTCGTCCACCATCGACGCGATCTTGATCTTCTTCCCATCGACGGTGGAATCGAACTGAAAGTCCAATGCCCACACCACTTTCGGTGCGTCCGCGACCACGACCGGGACCGATGACTGGCCGGCGCGTTTGCGGCGCGGAGCACGCCGCACTTGCAGGCCCTCCTCCTTCCACAACCGATGCACTTTCTTCTTGTTGATCTCGATGCCGTCGTCGAAGCGCAGGTGCGCCCACGCGCGCCGGAACCCGTGCCGGGGGTTCTTGCGGGCATACGTGCGTAGCTGCTCGCGCAGTGCGGCGTCCGGATCGGCCGGGGTGTGTGCGTGCGGCAGCCGTCGATAGGCGGAACGGGAAAGCCCAACTACCCTGCACGCCATACGTTCTGACATGTTCTTGACGTCTTTGAGCATGTCGATGGCGGG
>NZ_LZMI01000100.1:0-30876 GCF_001665475.1 Gordonia sp. 852002-51296_SCH5728562-b
ATCGCGAACGTCTTCTCCAACTCCTCGATCAACCGCTCAGCCGGAATCGAGCGGTCCACGATGTTCAGCAACGACATCCGGGTGTGCTCATCCACCATCGATGCGATCTTGATCGTCTTCCCATCCACGGTGGAATCGAACTGAAAGTCCAACGCCCACACCACTTTCGGTGCATCAGCCTCGATGACCGGGACCGATGACTGGCCGGCCCGTTTCCGCCGCGGAGCGCGCCGCACTTGCAGGCCCTCTTCTTTCCACAACCGATGCACTTTCTTCTTGTTGATCTCGATACCAGTCGGGGTCGGCCGGGGTGTGTGCGTGCGGTAGCCGTCGATAGGCGGAACGGGAAAGCCCAACGACCTTGCACGCCATACGTTCTGACATGTTCTTGACGTCTTTGAGCATGTCGATGGCGGCACGTTTGGCGGTCGGGCTCAGAATTTTCCCTTGGCGATCTCCCGCAGCGCGTCTTTCTCGAGTTCGGCATCGGCGAGCAACCGCTTGAGACGGCTATTCTGCTCGCGCAGCTCTTTGAGTTCCTTCGCGGCGTCACCGTCCATGCCGCCGTACTGGCGGCGCCAGTTGTACAACGTCGCCGCCGACACCTCGAGATCAGCGGCGATCTCCTCGCCGGTCTTGCCTTCCGCAGCCAACTCATCGGCCCGGCGCAATTTGCGCACGATGTCCTCCGCCGAGTGACGCTTACGTCCTGCCATGATCCTCATCGTCCCTTCTCCGCCCTCATCAGGGCAATCAGGACTCTAAAACAACCCGGACCGGCTCACGGGGGACACGCCAACCGTTCGTGGTGCGTAGCGACCCACTTCGACTTCGATTCGGCATTCGTGGGCTGCTCCCCAACCGCGTGTGACGATCTCATCACCAACGAGTCGTTAGAGGTTTGGGAAGTTTCACCTACAGCGGACATTACTGTGAATGGAGATCGCCTGAATTGAAAGACCGCTCCGATGGACGCGTGTCGGTCTGGACCAGTGGAGAGCTACTCTCTGTTTGCGACGATATGCTCCATCCACGGCGCTCGGACGCCCCACCGCCAGTCGTGAGTCCGGAGGTACCGCGATGATGTCAGACGACGAGACCTTCGAGGCCATTGCCGATGAACGACGCTCGCTCGCAAACACATTGGCAACACTGACACCGGCTCAGTGGGATCACACGTCGCTATGTGGCGAGTGGACCGTCCGCGACGTCGCAGCACATCTCGTGGCACCACTGGTGATTCCGATCTGGCGCTTTGGCGTGCTCATGCTTCGCGCCCGCGGCAATTTCGACGAGGCCAACAAAATGATGACCGACATGGTGGTACGCCAGCACGGCACCGAGCTGGTCTCACTCCTCCGCGACCGCGCCGACAAGCGTTTCACGCCGCCTGGCCGGGGTCCCGCTGCTCCCCTGACCGACATCGTCGTGCATGCGCTCGATATCTGTCGCCCCTTGGGGTTTGCACGCAGTTCGCCCGACGACCGTCGCGTCGTCGTTCTCGATTACGTCACCGGTCTCCGCGGGCGCGACGCGTTTACGCATTCCGCTGCTGCGGTGCGGTGGGAGGCCACCGATATCGACTGGCGTCACGGCGACGGACCGACCGTGCGCGGGACGGCGGATACGTTGATGCTCGCTATCACGGGACGACGCAGCGTCATCGACGAGTTGTCCGGTGATGGCGTGAGTCTTCTGGGCGCGTAGCCCTCTGATGGTGAATCATTCGACTATGCCGGTTCGCGCAAATAGGCCGTCACGTATTACGCTGTCTCGCAGGACTATTGAGCGTCCAGTGCGGTGCAGGCGGCGGCTTCGATGCATATACCCCACCGGCCATGTTCACAAGTTATCTGTAACGCTGCGAGGCCATCCAGCGTCGACCAGACATGCCGTGATTTGCGGCGCCTACCGACCGGTAGGTAGCCTGAGTCGGCCCGCAAACCCCTTGCTCGCAGACCAGAATTGTTCACAGAGGAACCGATGACCAACCAAACAGACACCCGCGGCCAGATCATGGACGCGTTCACCGATCAACTTGCCGCCACCGGCTACCCGGGCATCTCCCTGGTCGAGGTCGCGCGCACAGTCGGAATCCGCAAACCCTCCATCTACCACCACTTTCCCGGAGGCAAGGAAGACCTGTACGCCGGAGTGGCCGAGCGCTACATCGAGGACACGAGCGCCCGAATGCGCGCCGCCCTCGACAACGACGGCCCCCTGACACACCGACTGATCGCGCTAGCGAAGGCAACCGCCGATGACGGTGGAACGGTCAGCTTCGAGCAACGCATCTACGACACCCTCGGCCAGGTCAGCGAGACCACGAAGAACCGCATCTCCGAGCTCTACGTGAACGGCTTGCTCGAACCAGTTGTCGAGCTGTTTGCCGCCGCGGTCGCAGATGGCGAGGTCAAGGGAGATCCACAGTTCCTGATGAACGCCTTCCTGCACCTCACCCGCGCCAGCGACCTCGACTCCGGGCCAGACAACGCCGAGCGAATCGTCTCGCTCTTCCTCGACGGCGCGCGCCCGCGGTAACCCGACCGGCGGGTGTCGCCGGGACACGTGTCAGCCACAGGCAACGTCTATACAGTTGACCCCACATGCCACACCACGACGCAGCAAGCACGGTGATGCTGATCATCAGCATCACCCTCGGCGTGGCCGCGTCCGGCTGCGCACTCGCCGCCGCCTACGTCTACCTTCACGAAAACCCCAAGCGCGACAACATCGCTCGCGATCATCTTGCTCGACGCTGGCTCATCGCCACCGCCGTTCTCGGGTTCTCAGTTGTCCTCATGCGATTCGTTTGGCTGCTGGTGCGGTAGTTCCACGAAACCGTTGGCGAAGCAACACGATCGATGCGTCAGCGAAGCGACCGGCTCATCTGTTGGAGGGCCCGCAACAGCGACGCCTGTTCGACGTCGCTGAGGCCTGAGAGCATCCGCTCCTCCACCGAACGCACTGCCGCAGAGGCCTTCTCGAGCTTGCGACGCCCACGGGGCGTGAGCCGTGCAGGAAGCACTCTACCCACGGGCGCGGCGTCGGGTCTGCTGACGAAGCCATCCCGTTCCAGTCCTTGCAGTAGGACATTCATCGCTTGACGTGTGATGAACGTGCCGCGGGCCAGTTCGGAATTCGACAGACCGGGCCGCTGCGCAAGCAGTTCAAGGCACGAGTACTGGGTCACGCTTAGTCCGAGCGGTCGGAGAACGTCCTCCATCGCCGCGCGGAGCGCGCTAGCCACCTCCTTGAGGGCATACCCCACAGAGGTCTCCAGCTCGACGGTCTCCAGTTCGACGCCGCTTCCGTCTTGACTCATGTCAATATACTGACATACATTGACCCATGTCAGTAAGTTGACATTCAAATTCGGAGGAAAACATGCCCGTCAGCGGCCCCGACTTCATCTCCCTGCAAACCCGCAACCTCGAAGCGTCCCAGGCGTTCTACGAGAGGTACCTTGGCTTGGTCCGCTCGCCGGCCGGGCCACCGCACGCGGTCGTGTTCGACACCAAGCCGATCGCCTTCGCCCTGCGAGATCTGATTCCCGGCACCGACCTCGACGCCGTCACTCAACCCGGTATCGGCGCTGCAATCTGGCTTCACGCCACAGGTGTGCAGGAGATCCACGACGCCCTCGTCGCGGACGGATACAGCATCGTGTCAGAACCCATCGACGGCCCATTCGGACGGACATTCGCATTCGCCGACCCCGACGGTTATCACATCACTCTTCACGATCGCGCCTGAACCGCGCCCGCCTGGTGTTGCCTGCTCACCGATGCGAAAGTCACTACGGCAACGACGAATTTGTCACGCTCGGCGGGCGACGCCCCTAGTGCGTCGAACCACGGCATCAAGTTCGGATTCGCGGCACGCCTGATGGCAGACCGTTCCACACTGACATCACATGCGGGCGCGTAGCCGAGTCCCGGCACAGCGACCGTCGGTGCGAAGTTACGCCACCCGCCGATGAAGAGCGGAACGTACGGTGCGACTTTGCGACGTATCGACTCCTGTACCGCGCTGAACACGTTGCTGATCCGGTACGCGAACGACAGAGAATTGTGCTCGGTCACGCTCTCGTCGTCGCGACATAGAGTGGTGCCCAACCTTTTCCAGTCAATGGCCACACCTGAGCGTCGTTCATCACGAGCCGTTGCCTCAGATGCCATCCACAGCAGCGATTTGTCGGAGTAGTAGCAGTTCTCGTACCCACCCCCGACGTCGCTGTGCACACCGTCGAACCAGACCTGGCTGATGTCGGCGTGCCGGCCTCCCCAGAGGCACGGCGCGAAGACTCGTCTACGCTCGGCGATCGCCAACGCTTGCCTGGCGGTCTTCACCATCGGCGAAAGCGTCACGTCGTGGAACTTGTACTTCGCGCGCGCGATTCCCGGAACACCCAGAGCGCCAACAGTATCGAAGACCCCGAGGAATTCGATTCGGACTTGGCCACGCCCGTGCGTGTGCTTGTCGATGGCCGCAAGCGCGCGCTCGTGCGCCGGATCGGCGGGAGTGGTCTCTGTGGAACTCTTCGCGCGCGGTCTGTTGCGGTAGAGGTCCATCGCTGTGGGCAGTTGTCCCTCCGCAACCCCCATCGGGGTGAGCAGTCCGACATGCGCGATCAAGCCGCACAGACTCCTGGCCGTGTATGCGCCGCGGCTGAATCCGAACACAAAGATGCGGTCGCCAGGTTCGTAGTTCAGCGCGAGGAATCGATAGCAGTCGACGATCGCGTCGTCGAGGCCCACACCGAATGCGCCGGCAACGATCCGTTCGATCCGACTACCAGTCGATCCGACGCCGCGCGCGTAGTGCACGATCTGGGTCTCGCCGTCGAAGCCGCTGGGCGCAATCGAACGCGCGATCTTCTCGACGTTCGAGACGTATCGATCGTCGGAGTTCTTCCACGTCCCGTCACAGCACACCACGAGATTCTTGGTCATGCTGTCGACGCTAGGACCCCGCCTACGCACCCACACGCGTAGCGCGGTACGTGTTCGCATGCCGATCTGCCCACGGCGCGTCTGCGTAGTAGGGCCGAATCGACGCCGATGAGAAAGAAGCCGGAACCCGGATTCATCGAGGACCGGATGTGTCCCCTATCCCCCATAGCGTCGTCGTTGTCAGATCAACCCGCCACACAGGAGCACCTGATGACGACAGCACCGCTTGAGCCCGCCGACGACAATGTCGTCGAACTCTCCCGTGTCACCACCCGACGTTCGCCTGAATCATCGCCTGACGCAACGCCTTCCGGCTCCACGCCAGGTATTGCGGGCAAGGCACGAACAATCGCGCTGATCTGCTTGCTCGCGGCGTCGTTCATGGAACTCATGGATGCAACCGTCGTCAACGTCGCACTTCGCACGATGCAGGTCGACCTCGGCGCGTCGGCGGTGAGTCTGCAGTGGATCGTCGCGGGCTATCCCCTCACCTACGCCGTGGGCCTGATCCTCGGTGCACGACTCGGCGACAACTTCGGCCGACGCAAGCTCTTCGTCGCCGGTCTCGCTGCGTTCGGACTCGCTTCTCTGGCATGCGGACTGGCGACCGGGCCCACCGAGCTCGTGGTCTTCCGCCTCATCCAGGGAGTGGCCGCAGCGCTGATGGTGCCGCAAGTGCTCAGCAACATCCAGGTGCTGTATCCACCGGCCGAGCGCGGTAAGGCGATGGGCATGTTCACGTCGGTCATCGGTCTCGCGGCGGTCACCGGCCCCATCCTGGGAGCCGTGATCACCAACGGCGATTGGTTCGGCTTGTCGTGGCGACCGGTGTTCCTGATCAATGTGCCGCTGGCAGTGCTCGCTATCGCGGCGGCGATCGCCTTCATTCCCGAGTCACGCTCGGCGATCAAGACACCCATCACAGCCGGTACGGCGCTGCTCCTCGGCGGCTCGTTGGCGGCGATCATGCTTCCGATCACACTCGGACCTGAAAATGATTGGCCGGCTTGGGGATTCGTCGTGATGGTTGCTGGTGTTGCCGGGCTCTGGTTGTTCGGACTCCGACAGGTGCGTTCAGCTCGGCGTGGCGTCGAACCCATGGTCCCGCCGGCCTTGTTCGCCACTCGGTCATTTTCGGTCGGACTCGCGGCATTCACGGCGTTGATGGTCCCCACCGGCGGATACTTCCTGGTCCAGTCGTTGCACGTTCAGCTAGCGCTTGGGTGGTCGGTACTTCACGCGGGTCTCATGTGGATTCCGTTCTCGCTCGCGGTGCCCGTCTCGGCTGGTCTCGCCGCGACGGTGCTCGTCGCACGATTCGGTAAGCGGGTTTTGCAGGTCGGAGGTGCGGTGTTCATCCTCGGCATGCTGCTGATGGGCTTCGCCGAGCAGTCGGCGCATCCCGCGCTGTGGTTTGCCGCGGCTCTGACCGTCGCGGGTCTCGGCTTCGGCGGGATCGTCGGCTCGGCCGGGCTGCTGGTACTCAACGACGTTCCGGTGCGCCTCGCAGGTGCGGCGTCGGGGGTCTTCAACACCGCCCAGGCACTCGCGGTGGCGTTCGGCGCCGCGGTCGTCGGGACCGTGTACACGTCGGTCGGAGAATCCTCGGGTCTCGAGTCCGCCTACCGCGCGTCACTGATCGTCATGATCGGGTTCATCGTGGTGGGCGCCCTGATCGCTCAGGCCTTGCGCATCTCGACCACGACGTCCGACGCAACTGACCTCGAACCGGTGGTCGCGTAACGTCTCGCCTGCTTTCACTGCCGGACGACGGGGGCCTGCACCAGCAGGCTCCCGTCGCTGCCGTTGGCACGTGGTTGCCAACCAACTCACGGCCGACGCACCCAGGACCGATGAGTTCCGACGCGGCGCTGAGTCACAACCTTCGAGAACCGGCGTCGACACAGAGGGACACGAGATGGCCACCGAGATGTTGTTCCTGCACGGAGCGGGCGGATTTCACGACGATCAGCCGCTTGCCGTCGCGCTGGCAAGTGAACTCGACGCGCACGTCTCGATGCCGGAGCTACCCGACGAGGACATGTCCGTCTCGGCTTGGACGTCGGCGATACGCCCCCACGTCGACGGGCTGACTGCATCCGCTGTGCTTGTGGCCCATTCGTTCGGTGCGTCGATGTTGCTCGCTCTGTTGAGCACCATGGCGACACCTCCGCCGCGCGCGTTCCTGCTGGCGATGCCGAACTGGGGCGATCAAGGCTGGGCGGTCGCCGACTACGATGTCACCGGCGCGGAACCGACAACCGCGCTCACCCTGCATCACTGCGAGGACGACGACGTCGTCCCCGTCAGCCATGTGGCGCTCAACCAGCGGCTCCTGCCGTCAGCAGAAGTTCGCCTCCACGAAGTAGGTGGACATCAATTCGACGGATGCGCCTCGTTCGTCGCCGCCGACATTCGTGCGCACAGTTGACGTCCATCACCCGACCACCGCTCAGCGCAGCTTGGCGCCGTACACCCGCGTAACAGCCAGCTTGAGCAAGACGCGACGGTCGCTCACCATCACCTCGCGGTACTCAGCCCAGTCCGGATGCTCCCCCGCACCGAGGCGGTAGTAGTCGACCAACGCGTCGACCTCCGGACCGTCAGGATCGCTCGACGGACCGATCAGCTCGGCGGTTCCCTCGGCCGTCGCCCACGTAAAGCCGTCGGCGCTGGTGTATTCGATGGCGGCCCGTGGATCTCGGCGAAGATTTTTGGTTTTCGCACGTCCGTCGGTCATGGACACGTAGATCGTGTCGGCCTCACGGTCGTACACCGAGGTGACCGGTGAGAGTTGAGGAAGTCCGTTCGCCTTGATCGTGGCGAGGATGGCGATCGACGTGTCGGCGATCAGGTCACGGGGGTCGTACTGCTCGTCAGTCATGGTTGTGGCAACCGTCACCAAGCCGGGGGCATTCCCGCGCGGCGTCCACGCACCACTACCCTCTGCTGGTGACTTTCTCGACCTGGGCGGCGCTGCTGACTGCGTGCGTGCTGATCAGCTTCACCCCGGGCGCCGGCGCGATCAACACGATGAGCAACGCCATGAATGTCGGATTCCGACGTGCGTTCTGGGGCGTGCTCGGCCAACAGGTCGCGCTGCTCATCCAATTGCTCATCGTCGCCGCGGGACTCGGCGTCGTCATCTCCCGATCGCACACCGCGTTCGAGGTCATCCGCTACACCGGCGCGGCCTACCTCATCTACCTCGGAATCCGACAGTTCTTCCGACGCCCCGACATGTCCGACGAGGCAAACGAATCCGTCCAGAACGAATCGGCTGCGTCGATGTTCACCCGAGGACTCTGGGTCAACCTGCTGAACCCGAAGGCGATCGTCTTCTTACTCGCGTTCATCCCAGGATTTGTGCGCCCGAACGATCCGCAGCTGATCCAGTACGTGGTCATCGGAGTGACGATGGTGGTCGTCGACATATCCGTGATGTGGTTCTTCTTCGCCCTGATAGCACGGGGATTCGCGCGTGTCACGAGGACCGAACAGGGCCAGCGTCGCCTCAACCGTGTGTTCGGAGTTCTGTTCGTCGCCGTAGGCGTCATGCTCGCGCTTGTGTGACCATGTTCGAAGGCCAGAGGGATCGAAGGCCTCACGGTTACCAGCACCATTGGAGGAGTCACGATGTCATCGCCCGAGCTCGACGACCGCGCACGCGTCGACAGCCTCCTCGACGCGCAGACCAAGGCTGAACGACTCTTCGACGAGGTGGAGCGGCGCGGCATGATCCGCGCAGGAATCGGCGAGCGCGCACTCTCCGACGACATCCGTGACCTGGCTGCCGAGATGTTCGGCGTCACGCGTCACTGGCACAAACGAATCGTCCGCGCCGGCGAGAACACCCTGGAGACCTTCCGCGCCAACCCGCCGGACCGGATCATCGCCGACGACGACATCCTGTTCCTCGACTTCGGCCCGATCTTCGAAGAGTGGGAAGCCGATTTCGGCCGCACCTTCGTCCTGGGCGACGACGCGCTCAAACGACGCCTCGCCGACGACCTGCCCCGAATCTGGGATGCTGGCCGCGCCTACTTTCGTGCACACCCCGAGATCACCGGGGCCGAATTGTTCGACCGCGTCGTCGAACTCAGCGAGGAAGCCGGATGGCATTTCGGTGGCGAGATCGCCGGACACCTCGTCGGCGAGTTCCCGCACGAGAAGATCTCCGGCGACGAGATCGAGAGTTATGTGGCACCAGGTTCGTCGGGTCCCATGCGTCGCCTGGATCCGTCGGGGCGTGTGTGCCATTGGATTCTCGAGGTGCATCTCGTCGAACCCGACCGTCGATTCGGTGGCTTCTACGAGGAACTCCTCGACCTTCCGTGAGCAAGGATTGTGTGTGCGGGGAATGAGACTACTTCCCCACTGCCGGTGACCTTTTGCGCGCTGTATTCCCTGCAAGGGGTTTGCGGCGTATCCACCGCCTCTCGACGGTATTCACCATGTCCGGTGCCGTGTCGTGGCACCACGCGTATCGACGACCGCTTCTCCACCGCTGTCACGTCGAAGAGAGACTGGCCGGTCTCTCCGCTACCGCTACTGGCGCGTGAACGTCACTCGGGCCTTGCGGGCTCGAATGTCGCCCTGATTCGTCGTGCGACGTCAGGGATTAGGACACTGTCGCGATGTCGTCGGGAAGAGGCTTTCGCTTGTGTGGTGGTAGCCACGCTGGACTTGAACCAGCAACCTGCCATTCTGCAAATGACCGCTCTGCCAATTGAGCTAGTGTCGCGTTGACTGAGGATGTGCTCTTCCGTGCGGTTCCAAGCCTTTTGGGCCCAGAATGCCGCACACCCTCGACCTTTCGGATGTCGGTCCTACTCGATCTCTCCTGTCTCGGCGAAGCTGCCACGCCCCGCCTCCACAGTCATGGAATACGCCCTCGACTGAACCATCTCGGACTGAAATTCCTTCCCTCGCCGCAACATTCGTCGCTACTGACCACACCTGGCAGGTGTCGGGTCACCGATCGGCTCTCCCGGCTCTCACCGTCAGATCGCTTCGACGTTGCCTCCACCCTGGGGTGAAGGTTCCGGCTCGGAGTGCATGGGGTACCGGAACTTCTCCCGGCGACGGATGTCACCCCGCCTTTCACCGGATCACTCCGGCTTATGCGCCATGCCGCATTCGTATGTCGATGTAGTTGTCAAACGTCCTGCACCACTTGGGTTGTCGTCGTCGAGCAGTGCGAGTAGCGACTCTAAGCGGTCCGGCTACGACGCACAACAGATTTTCTGCCGAGTCCGAGAACACCGACATTGAGCGGTACTCCTCAGTCCCGATCGGCGTCGCCCGAAAGATCGTCGAGACGCAGATCATCGAGACGCTGCTGTGCGCGCGATCGCGCGTCGGATGCCGATTCCAGAGCGGTCGCGGCTTCGTCCCGCTGTGACCGCGCTGTCTCCGCCGCTCGCTGGGCGAAGCGCTGCTCCTGTTCGGCACGATCCAGTTCCGCGCGCATCCGCGCGACTCGGCCCGCGAGATCGGTAGCGGCGCGCTCGGCATCGTCGACGCTGCGCTGAGCGCTATCGAGTTCGACGGTCGCCGAGTCGACGTCTGCGGTGTGTCGATCGAGAAGCGCTCTGGCGGCGTCGATCTCCGCTGCGCGGTCGGCCGTCGAACCCTCTTCAGCGGTGGATGAGGGTTCGGGCACCTCTGCGGTCGCCTCGTCGGCGGGTCCCGGCGAATCGGCGAGGGCCACCAGCCCGGCCGGGCCGAAGCCGCTGTACTCCATCGCGGTGACCAGCCGACCGCGACGCAGCAAGTCGGCCACCTGCTCGTCGCCGATCGCCGCACGCAGTGTCTGAACAGCCTCTCGTTCGACCGTCGTGCTCATACCCGCGCCGATCTCGGTGGCGAACGACCGTAGGTGCTCGAGCGCAGTCTGCACCACATCGCGTCGTCGTGTTGACAGCTGCCGCAGGAGTTCGGCCGACGAGCGACGCTGCGCCTCGCGGAGTTCGTCGGCAACGCTGAGCAGGGGGTCGAGATCCGTCGGCGAACGTCGAATCCACTGGTTGAGCAACCAGGCGACCTGCGTCGGCTTGCGCGCACGCGCGATGTCGAGGGCGAACCCGGGAGCATCGGCCGCGCGTGCCGAACGTGTCAGTTCGCGCCTACGTGAGACGAATTCATTTGGTGCGCAACCATACAACTCGTCCAGAGCGTCGTCGAGGTCCACGCGCGAACCCTCAGATACCGAACTCGATGATCGCTCGCTCGCCGAACTTCCGAAAGCCCATGCGCTGCAACAGCGGCGACGATGTAGCGGTCTCGGCGTGCACGAGCCCGAGCGAGGCTCCCCGACGTCGCGCGTCGTGTAGTCGAGCGACGATCAACGCGCGGTAGATGCCGCGACCCCGATGAGCGGGCAGGACGGCACCACCCCACATGCGAGCGACCTCACCCTCGATCGTGTAGCCGCCGGCGCCGGCCGCGTCGAGACCGTCGCGCGATGAGACGCCAGCCACGAAAAGGCCGGGCGGCGTGTCGTTCCGCGTGGCAGCGTCGTCGAGGATGGGTGGCGGAAAACCCCAGGCATCGAGGGAGATTCGGGCGAACTCGGCGATTCCGGCATCATCGTCGACGCGGCGCGCAACCACGTCGTCGGGCATCGGTATCCGGTCGACGATCTCGACCGCCGTCTTGAGCGCGACGATGTCGCGGACGGCGATCGTAGTGGCATCGCGTCGCTCGAGTTCGGCATCGTCGATACCCCCGAACAGTCCCGGCGCGCGTGTGAAGCGCACTCGTCGAGCGTCGAGTCGGCTCGCGTGGGCAGCAGCCTCATCGAGCACAACGATCGGATCGCGTTGTGCCCCGTGATAGTTCAGGAGGGTGGCGATTCCGTCGATCACATAGAACTCGTAACCGTCGATCTCGAGATGACGCGAGCCGACCGGATGCCAGGACGATGTCCACCGTATCGACTCAGCGCGTACGCGCTCCGGTGTCCACATCACCAGACCAGCGTGCCACAGCGGAGACGCGCCGATCACGCCGTCTCAGTTTGAGAGAAATCCTGAATCATTCCAGAATGCGTTGCATACTGTCGAGGTGTCCCCCACGCCGGAGTACGCAGACCAACTGCGTGCAGCCGAACTTCGAGTGACCCGTCCGCGGGTCGCGGTGCTGCAGGCCGTGAACACCCACGCGCACGCCGACACGGAGACCATTTTTCTCGCTACACGCACGATGTTGCCCGACGTCTCACGGCAGGCGGTGTACGACGTACTCGGTGCGCTGACCGACGCCGGACTCGTCCGACGCATCCAGCCGTCCGGTCTCGTCGCCCGCTACGAGGCGCGGGTCGGCGACAACCATCACCACACCGTGTGCCGTTCATGTGGCGCGATCGGCGATGTCGATTGCGCTGCGGGAACAACGCCGTGCCTCACGGCATCCGACGACAACGGCTTTGTGCTCGACGAGGCCGAGGTCATCTATTGGGGCATATGCCCCGACTGCAACCCAACGTCCATACCGGGGTCACATTCGTGATCACAGCCCGAATCACCACTTACCGGAAGGAAGACAGTGTCTGAAGAGAAGTCAGCCCCCGAAGCTCCCCCCATCGGTGAGGCACAGACAGAGCCTGCCGAATCAGGTTGTCCGATGCACATCCGCCCACCGGTCGAAGGCGGCGGCAATCAGCAATGGTGGCCGGACAAGCTGAATCTGCGTGTGCTCGCCCACAATCCGCAGGTCATTCGTCCCCGCGAACCCGACTTCGACTACGACGCCGCGCTCGCCGACCTCGACGTCGACGCACTCGTCGGTGACCTCAAAGACGTCATGAAGGACTCGAAGTCGTGGTGGCCCGCCGACTTCGGTCACTACGGCCCCTTCTTCATCCGGATGTCTTGGCACGCAGCGGGCACCTACCGCGTCGAGGACGGCCGCGGCGGAGCCGGAACCGGAATGCAGCGTTTCGCCCCGCTGAACAGCTGGCCCGACAACGTGAGCCTGGACAAGGCACGACGACTGCTGTGGCCCGTGAAGAAGAAGTACGGCAAGGCTCTGTCGTGGGCCGATCTCCTGGTCCTCGCGGGGAACGTCGCGCTCGAGGACATGGGCCTGCCGACCAAGGGCTTCGCCTTCGGGCGTCCTGACGAGTGGGAGGCCGACGAGGTCTACTGGGGTGCCGAGTCGGTGTGGCTGGGCACCAACCTGCGCTACCAGGACGGTAAGCGCGAGCTCGAGGAGCCACTGGGTGCAACCACCATGGGTCTCATCTACGTGAATCCCGAAGGCCCGGAAGGTGTCCCGGACTACCTCGCGGCCGCAGCCGATATTCGCGAGACGTTCGGCCGGATGGCCATGAACGATGTGGAGACCGCAGCGCTGATCGTCGGCGGTCACACCTTCGGCAAGACGCACGGCAACGGCGACGCCGAGCTTCTCGGCCCCGAGCCCGAGGCCTCACCGCTCGAACAGATGGGTCTTGGTTGGAAGAATCCCCAGGGCACCGGCGTTGGCAACGACACGGTCACCAGCGGCCTCGAAGTGACGTGGACTCACACACCGACCAAGTGGGACAACAGCTTCCTCGAGATCCTGTACGGCAATGAGTGGGAACTCTTCAAGAGTCCCGCGGGCGCCAATCAGTGGCGACCGAAGGACGGCGGCTGGGCCAATTCGGTGCCAATGGCCCAGGGCAACGGGAAGACCCACCCGTCGATGCTCACCACCGACCTGACGATGCGTTTCGACCCGATCTACGGGGAGATCACCCGCCGTTGGCTCGACCATCCCGAAGAACTCGCCGACGAGTTCGCGAAGGCGTGGTTCAAGCTCCTCCATCGCGACATGGGGCCTGCCATCCGCTACCGCGGTCCGCTCGTGCCGTCGGAAACCTACATCTGGCAGGACAACGTCCCCGCCGCCGAGGGCCCGCTGCTCTCCGATGCCGACGCCGACAGCCTGAAATCCGCGATCCTCGAGACCGGCCTCACCGTGCCGCAGCTCGTGTCCACGGCATGGAAGGCGGCGTCGACGTTCCGCGGTAGCGACTACCGCGGCGGCGCGAACGGCGGACGGCTGCGCTTGCAGCCGCAGCTGGGTTGGGAGTCCAGTGAGCCCGACGAGCTCGCTCAGGTCATCAGCAAACTGGAGCTGGTCGCCGAGCAGTTCAACGCCGAGCCCGGCACCAAGGTGTCGTTCGCGGATCTGGTTGTTCTCGGCGGAGCTGCCGCGATCGAGAAGGCCGCCAAGGACGCGGGCTTCTCGGTGACCGTGCCGTTCACGCCGGGGCGGACCGACGCGACCCAGGAACAGACCGACCAGGACTCGTTTGCCTACCTCGAACCCCGCTACGACGGGTTCCGCAACTACGAGGGCAAGGGCAACGAACTGCCTGCGGAGTACAACCTCGTCGACAAGGCCAACCTCCTGACCCTGTCACCGCCGGAGATGACGGTGCTCGTCGGTGGTCTGCGCGTACTCGGCGCCAACCACAAGGGCTCGTCGCTCGGAGTGCTGACGACCAAGCCCGGCACGCTGACCAACGACTTCTTCGTCAACATCACCGACATGGACGTCGAATGGTCGGCATCGCCTGCCGACGACGGCACCTACGTCGCAGTCGATCGTGAGTCGGGCGAACAGAAGTGGACGGGTTCTAGGGTCGATCTCGCCTTCGGCTCGAACTCCGATCTGCGTGCACTCGCCGAGGTCTACGCCGAGGACGACTCGAAGCAGAAGTTCGTCGACGACTTCGTCGCCGCGTGGGCCAAGGTGATGGAACTCGACCGCTACGACCTGCACTGAGTCGACTCATCACCACCGATGCACCCCGCGGACATAATCCGCGGGGTTCATCGGTGTGTGTGGCAGACCACGTAGTCTTACGCCATTGCCCGACACGTCGAGTAACTCCCCCGTACTCGCGCGTAGCGCAACGATTCGACACAATCGTCCGGGGCCGCAAGTTTTACAGTCACGCGTGCGTCCGCATGGGCGTGACTCACACGCGGCCCTTAACCGCGGAGTTTCGTGCTTCGCACGGCGAGCGGGGGCGCTGCCGACAGCAGTTCCAGAAGAGAAGGGAGTCGGTGATGTTCACGCGCATTGCCATCGTGAACCGAGGTGAGGCCGCGATGCGGCTCATCCACGCCGTCCGCGGATTGTCTGCCGAGACCGGTCAGCCCATCGAAGTCGTAGCCCTGCACACCGACGTCGACCGCAACGCCACATTCGTCCGCGAAGCCGACATCGCGTACAACCTGGGAGCGGCAGCCGACCGCCCCTACCTGAATCTCAAGGTGCTCGAGCACGCATTGCTCGAGACCGGAGCCGACGCCGCATGGGTCGGCTGGGGATTCGTCGCAGAAGATCCACTCTTCGCCGAACTATGCGACCGCATCGGCGTCACCTTCATCGGCCCGTCCGCCGAGGCGATGCGCAAACTCGGCGACAAGATCGGCGCCAAGCTGATCGCCGAAGAGGTCGGTGTTCCGGTCGCGCCGTGGAGCCGTGGGTCCGTCGACACCATCGACGACGCGCTCGAAGCCGCGGCGTCGATCGGCTATCCGCTGATGCTGAAGGCAACCGCAGGCGGTGGAGGTCGCGGTATACGCGTCATCACCAGCGACGACGAACTCCGCGACGCCTTCGACCGCACCCGCGATGAAGCCGCCCGCGCCTTCGGCAGCGGCGTCGTCTTCCTCGAACGACTCGTCACCGGAGCCCGCCACGTCGAGGTTCAGGTCATCGCCGACGGCCAGGGCACCGCATGGGCGCTCGGCGTCCGCGACTGCTCGGTGCAGCGTCGAAATCAGAAGATCATCGAGGAGTCGGCATCGCCGGTTCTCGCACCCGAGCAGGTCACAGACCTCAAGACATCCGCAGAGCGTCTCGCAGTCGCAGTCGGGTACCGAGGCGCCGCAACCGTCGAGTTTCTCTACCACCCCGGCGAACACCTCTTCGCGTTCCTCGAAGTCAATACCCGCTTGCAGGTCGAACACCCGATCACCGAATGCACGACGGGAATCGACCTGGTTCGTGCGCAGCTACACGTCGCGTCGGGCGGCCGCCTCGATGGCGAGCCCCCGGCCGAGCGCGGCCACGCGATCGAGGCGCGCCTCAATGCCGAGGATCCTGACCGCGACTTTGCCCCGGCCCCCGGCCGCATCTCACGACTCGAACTCCCCGCCGGTCCCGGCATCCGCGTCGACACCGGAGTCAGTGAGGGCGACACGATCCCCGCTGATTTCGACTCGATGATCGCCAAGATCATCGCCTATGGCGCCAACCGCAACGAGGCCCTCGGCCGTCTGCGTCGCGCCATGAGCGAGACTCGGGTCGTCATCGAGGGTGGTGCCACCAACAAGAGCTTCGTCCTCGAACTCCTCGGACAGCCCGCCGTGATCGACGGAAGCGCCGACACCGGGTGGATCGACCGCGTCCGAGCCGAGAACGGACTCATCGTCAATCGCCACTCTGCGATTGCGCTGATCGCCGCCGCGATCGACAGCTACGAGGAAGAAGAAGCCGTCGAGCGTCAGCGCCTGCTGTCGACGGCGTCGGGCGGACGCCCGCAGGTGCAGCACGAGAGCGGTCGCCCGCTCGACCTGAAACTGCGCGGTGCTGCCTACCGGGTTCGCGTCGCCCGGATCGGCGCGAGCCGCTTCCGCGTGTCCATCGAATCGGGAACCGACACCTACACCGCGGACGTCGACATCGAGCGCTTCGACGAGCACGCAGCGCAGATGGTGCTCAACGGGGTCCGCTATCGCCTCGTCACCGACACGCACGGACCAACCCACCTCATCGACGTCGACGGCGTCGCACACCGCGTCAGCCGCGACGAGGGCGGCGTTGTCCGCTCTCCCGCACCCGCACTCGTCGTGGCCACTCCGTTGGCCGTCGGCGACGAGGTCGAGGCCGGCGCACCCGTGCTGGTTCTCGAGAGCATGAAGATGGAGACCGTGCTGCGCGCACCCGTGCGCTCCCGCCTCAAGGAGTGCTCGGTGTCGGTCGGCTCCCAGGTCGAGACCGGTGCGACGCTGATGCGTCTCGAACCGATCGCCGACGCCGAGGACGACGACGAGGCAGCCCAGGCACCCGTCGAGAGCGTCGAACTCGAATTGCCCGCGGCGCCAGACAACATCGACCCGGATGTCCGGACCACCCGCACACAGGAGGATCTGCGCAGTCAGCTCCTCGGATACGACGTCGATCCGCACGACCGATCGCGACTCCTCGACGACTACCTCACCGTGCGGCGCGAAGTCCGTGCGTCGGGTCGACGCCCCATCGGCGACGAACTCGAGCTGCTCACGGTGTTCGCCGATCTCGCCGAACTGAGTCAGAAGCGTCCGCCGGTGGGCTTGAATCCGGGGTTCGAGCATGTGCACAGCTCACGCGAGAACTTCCACACCTATCTGCAGAGCCTCGACGTGGAGCGTGACGGTCTCCCCGAGGCGTTCCATGACCAGCTGCGGCTGGCGTTGCGCCACTACGGTGTCACCGAACTCGACCGCTCACCGGAGCTCGAGGCGGCGGTCTTCCGCATCTTCCTGACACTGCAGAATCCTGGTGCATCGGTCACCGTCATCACCACGCTGTTGCGGGAGTGGCTCAATGAGCCGACGCCGCGCGACGAGTTGCGCGAGGACATCGGCTTTGCGCTGGATCGGATCGTGGCCGCGACACAGGTGCGCTTCCCCGCGATCGCCGACCTCGCACGCGGTGTGATCTACGCCTGGTACGGCCAGGCAATGCTCCTGCGCGACCGTGCACGCGTCTACACGAACGTGCGCAAGCACCTCAAGTACCTCGACGAGAACCCCGATGCCGCCGACCGCAGTGAGCGCATCGCCGACATGGTGCGAAGCACCGAACCTCTTGTTCGCCTTCTGGGACAACGCATTCAACGCGATGGCACCGACAACACCGTCATGCTCGAGGTTCTCACCCGCCGCTACTACGGCAACAAGGGTGTCGATGTGATCGCCACGCAGACCGCACGCGGCACGACGTTCGTAGTCGCTGCGCGCGACGGCGCCAGCGTGGTGTCGGCAGCGGTGCCATTCGACGAACTGGCCTCTGCGGCAAGCGGACTCATCGAGCTCGCACGCAACAGCGCGGCCATCGCCGCCGACATCTACGTCAGCTGGGAAGACCAGCCCGACGACTTCGACACGATGGCCGCGGCACTGCACGAGATCGTCGCGGCGTCGCCGATGCCCGGCCAGGTGCAGCGCGTCACGTTCACCGTCGCCGGACGCGGCACCGCCGTGATGCATCACCACTTCACGTTCCGACCCTCGGCCACCGGAATGGTCGAGGAACGACTGATCCGTGGGCTGCATCCCTACATCGCGCAGCGGATGCGCATGGAACGGCTCCGCAAGTTCGACCTCACACGGCTGCCATCGGCAGACGACGAGGAGATCTACCTGTTCCGCGCCGTCGCGAAGGAGAACCCGGCCGACGACAGGCTGGTCGCTTTCGCGCAGGTACGCGACCTGAGTTCGCTCCGCGAGCACGACGGTCGGCTGCTGTCGCTACCCACGGCCGAGACCGTGCTTGCCTCCTGCGCCGACTCGATTCGTCGCGCCAAACGCGGCCAGAAGCGAGCGCTCAACACCAACCGCATCGTCATGTACGTGTGGCCGCCGATCGACGCGTCGTCGGACGATCTGGCCACCATCGCCGATCACATCCGTGGCACGACGGCCGACGTCGGACTCGAAGAGGTCCAACTGATCGCCCGACGCCGCGACCGCGAGACCGGTGAACTGCGCAAGGTCTCGATTCGCTTCTCCGTCAATGCAACCGGCGGATTCGACGTCTCGGTGGGCGAACCGTCCACCGACCCGATCGAGCCCGTCGACGAGTACCGCCAGAAGGTCCTCAGCGCCGCTCGACGCAACACGGTCTACCCGTACGAGTTGACCGGCCTGCTCGGCGACTTCCGCGAGTACGACCTCGACGCCGAGCAGCGACTCGTACCGGTAGCACGCCCTAAGGGACAGAACACCGCGGCGATCGTCGCGGGCGTCGTGACGACGCCGACCGAGAAGTATCCGCAGGGAATCGCCCGCGTCGTGTTGCTCGGCGATCCGACGAAATCGCTTGGTGCGCTGTCGGAACCCGAGTGTGCGCGGGTCATCGCGGCGCTCGATCTCGCCGAGGAGATGAAGGTTCCCCTCGAGTGGTACGCCCTCTCATCCGGCGCGCGAATCTCGATGGACTCGGGTACCGAGAACATGGACTGGGTGGCTCGCGCACTGAAGCGGGTCGTCGAATTCACACAGGACGGCGGCGAGATCAACATCGTCGTCGCGGGCATCAACGTCGGCGCCCAGCCGTACTGGAACGCCGAGGCAACCATGCTGATGCACACGAAGGGCATCCTCGTGATGACCCCGGAGTCGGCCATGGTGCTGACCGGCAAGCAGTCGCTGGACTTCTCCGGCGGTGTGTCCGCGGAAGACAACTTCGGCATCGGCGGCTACGACCGGGTGATGGGCCCCAACGGCCAGGCTCAGTACTGGGCCCCGAATCTGGGCGCCGCACGCGACGTGCTGATGGCACATTACGACCACACCTACGTGATGCCCGGCGAGCAGACACCGCGTCGCCTCATCACCAGCGACCCGGTCGACCGCGACATCTCCGACTACCCACACGTCCTCGCAGGCAGCGACTTCACCACCGTCGGACAGATCTTCTCCAAGGAGATGAATCCCGACCGTAAGAAGCCGTTCGACATCCGGACCGTCATCCGCGCCGTCGCCGATCAGGATCATCAGGTCCTCGAACGGTGGGCCGGAATGGCCGACGCCGAGACCGCCGTCGTCTCCGACGTCCATCTCGGCGGAATTCCGGTGTGCCTGCTCGGGATCGAATCGCGCGAGGTGTCGCGCCGTGGCTACACCCCCACCGATGGACCCGACACCTACACTGCGGGAACGCTTTTCCCGCAGTCGTCGAAGAAGGCTGCGCGAGCAATCAATTCGGCGAGCGGCAACCGTCCGCTCGTGGTGCTCGCCAACCTGTCGGGATTCGACGGCTCGCCGGAGTCGATGCGTAAGCTGCAGCTCGAGTACGGAGCCGAGATCGGACGCGCGATCGTCAACTTCCGCGGCCCGATCGTCTTCTGCGTCATCTCGCGCTATCACGGCGGAGCGTTCGTGGTGTTCTCCAAGGCGCTCAATCCGAACATGACGGTGTTGGCGATCGACGGCTCGTTCGCCTCCGTGCTCGGCGGCGCTCCCGCCGCGGCCGTGGTGTTCGCGGGCGACGTCAACAAGCGAGTCGCCACCGACCCACGAGTCCGCGACATCGAGGCGCGGTTGGCGCAGGCGTCCGGCTCGGACCGGTCGGCACTGAGCGCAGAGCTGGCCGACGTACGTCAGTCGGTGCGGGCCGAGACGATCAATGCTGTCGCCGCAGAGTTCGACGCCGTGCACAGCATCCGGCGCGCCGTCGAGGTGGGTTCAGTGGACGCGGTGATCGACGCCGCCGAACTGCGCCCGCGGATCATCGCCGCGATCGAGGGCAACGCAACATGGTCGCATCGCCGCCATGAAGCCGCCGACCCTGAGCAGGTAGACCCTCAGCAGATCGGCACCGAGCAGGTCGGCACGAGCTCGGAGTCGTAACACCGGCGCGCGATACATCGACAACCGACCCGACGGCGCGGGGCCGGGATCAGAGAAACCTTCTCCGATCCCGGCCCCGTGGTCGTTGTCAGCGGGCTCGTGCGTCAGGCGATCTCGTCGGCTCCGGCACGTACGACGAAGCGTCGAACTCGGTCGCGTAGATTGTCGATCCTGTTGAGTCTCACCGCTTCCCGATCCTGACCGGCCATCGCCGAGGACGGCAGCCGGTGGACGTTGCGTGAACACTCGAAGTGCGAGCAAATCAGTGTGCCGATCGTGTCGCCGCGTCGACCGGCCTTGCCCACGCGCCGCGCAGTGAACAGCAAGACTTCGTTCGGGATCGAGACGTCTTCACACAGTGCACACAACACGCGTGTGCGTGGCGGCACCACGCCCGCCCGCAGGCGCAGGCCGACGAGACCGTCCGCGGTTTCGGTGTCAGACACATCGGAAGCGCCAGTCACATCGGAGACGTTGGCGAGATCGACGACCAGGTAGCCGATGGTCGGCGTCTTGGGGTCGCGCCAACCGAGGTATTCGAGCTGATCCCAGTCGAGCGTGTCGAACTCGGCGGGCAGATGGAGTTCCTTGCGTTCCCGTACCGAGGCATTGACGAGGGACGCGCGCAGTTGTTTTTCGGAGAGTTGTCGCATGGTGAATTCACCTGTTTCGTGAGTGGCGTGCCGTCCCTGGGCCCTTGAAGACACTGGAACCTTGGAGTCTGGAACCCCTGGAGACGGCACGAAGCAATGAGGACAGCCAGACCGGCGTACGAACGATCGCGCGCTCACCGAATACGGCGAGCGCGCACTCAGCGCAGACGGCTATCTGTTGTCGGCATGCACGCCGACAACCCCCTCACGCCGCACGAGGCGGACAGATGGTGCAGACACGTGCTCGAGTCTGCCGTCGACCTCGTGTCGCCGTCAACGTGATTAGCCAACCAACGGGTCATCGCTCGCCCGGCGCGAGCCCCTGGTTGTGGCTATGCTGGCGGTTTCCCGACGCGCCGAAGCGACCTCACGGTGGCTCCGACCGCGACGCCGGGGCCACCCGCGGAAGGAGCGCACCGTGTCAACCGACTCCGGCGCACAGGCCAGACCGACATCCGGGCAGCGTCTGCCCGGCCACATCAGACTGACGTCGCATAGCGGTGGAGTCGACGCTCCGTCGATCACCTGGGGAGCGTCGACCGCGGCAGAGCGTGGCCCCGTCATCGCCACCACCACGACGCGCGGACATCGCAACGTCGTCGGCACTCATTCGGGCTCGTACAGCGTGTATCGGGCGCTGGCTGTCGCAAGCGGTGCACTCTCGCGCGAACACCGCGCCGACCTCACCAACACCTCGCCCACCGACGTGGTCGGCCCCTACCCACAGTGGAGCGACCCCGAGGCCATCGTCAGCATCGACCCCTGGGGCGCGACGATCGCTGACTCGTTTCCCGATCACCTCGCCGCCGGGTTCGACGTCCGCCCCACCATCGCCATCACGAAGGCTCACGTCATCCTCCCCGAGATCGCCGAGGCGATCGCCAAGGGGCGCTTGGTACCCGACAACGAGACCTTGCTGCCCAACGGCGCCGCACTTGTGACCAAAGCCGCCGTCGAACCGGTGTGGTACCTGCCCGGGGTCGCCAAGCGATTCGGTTGTAGCGAAACGGAATTGCGTCGCGTTCTGTTCGAAGAGACCGGTGGCATGTACCCCGAGTTGGTCACACGGTCCGACCTCGACGTCTTCCTACCGCCCATCGGCGGGCAGACCGTGTACATCTTCGGCAACCCGCGCGACCTCGCCGATCCGACCGTCGAGCTCACGGCCCGCGTTCACGACGAATGCAACGGGTCGGATGTGTTCGGCTCCGACATCTGCACCTGCCGCCCCTACCTCACGCACGCGATCGAGGAGTGCATCCTCGGAGCACAACGCGGCGGCGTCGGCCTGGTCGCGTACTCGCGCAAGGAGGGTCGCGCATTGGGCGAGGTGACGAAGTTCCTCGTCTACAACGCACGCAAACGACAGGTGGGCGGCGACACCGCCGACCAGTACTTCGCACGCACGGAATGCGTTGCGGGAGTGCAGGACATGCGCTTCCAGGAGCTGATGCCCGACGTCTTGCACTGGTTCGGAATCTCCAAGATCGACAGACTGGTCTCGATGAGCAATATGAAGTACGACGCGATCACCGGATCCGGGATCACCGTCGGAGAACGCGTCGACCTGCCCGACTACCTGATTCCCGACGACGCACGCGTGGAGATCGACGCGAAGACAGCAGCAGGTTACTTCACGAGCGGCGTGATCCCGGATGCCGACGAACTGCGTAAGGCGAAAGGGCGGGGTCTGACCACATGAGGGCGACGGACACGGTCGTCGATCCCCTCGCGACCCTGCACAGCACCGACACCATCCGCGACCGGGCGACAACACTTCTCACCCGCGCACGCGAGGGCCAATCGCACTGGTTCACCGTCGACGACGATGCCATCGGAACGACGGTCAGCCTGGTTGCGGACGTCACACGGGCACGCTACCCCGACCTCGACGTCCCGTTCCACAGCCGATGGCGCCACTTCGAGGCCGCGGGAGTCCACAGGGTCGCCGGGCTGGCGCAGCGGATGAGTGCGTCAACTGTGGCTGAACGGATCAGCACGCGTATCGACCTCGCCGTCGTGAGTGTGTTGCTCGACGCGGGCGCAGGTCCGCGGTGGCACTTCGACGAGCCTGGCACCGACATCCGCCTCACCCGCTCAGAGGGACTCGGCGTCGCCAGTTTCCACGCGTTCACCGATGGTCTGTTCTCCAGCACCGACGAGGATGCACTGCGCGTCGACGCAGCAGGTCTGCGAGCACTGACCGCTGACCAACTCGCGCAGGCATTCCAGGTGACTGCCGACAATCCGCTTGTCGGCGTCGAGGGCCGGCTCGGGCTGCTCCACGAACTCGCCGACGTGCTGGAGGCGACGCCGGGTGTCTTCGGCGAGGACGGCCGCCCCGGCGGACTGGGGAATGTACTGATCGGTGGCACCGATGGTGTTCGCGCAGCTGACATCCTCGCACTACTGCTCACCTACTTCGCGCCGATCTGGCCCTCTGCCAATCGGATCGACGATCGGCCACTCGGAGACTGCTGGCGGCACAGCGACGTCGGTGGCGACGGCGTCACCGCCGGATGGATGCCGTTCCACAAGCTGTCGCAGTGGCTGACGTACTCGTTGCTCGAACCCTTCGGCGACGAGGGAATCCCCGTCACCGGACTGGAGTACCTGACCGCGCTGCCCGAATACCGCAACGGCGGCCTGCTTCTCGACACCGGAGTCCTCGTTCCCATTCCAGCCGACTGGTCGACACGCGAATGGCAGGTCGACGACGAGTTCATCGTCGAGTGGCGCGCGCTTACCGTGGCGCTGCTCGACGAATTGGCGCCACTGGTCTGCACCGAACTCGGACTCGACGCTGCCGCCACTCCCCTCGCGTGCATCCTCGAAGGCGGCACATGGGCTGCGGGTCGTGAGGCCGCCGCGCAACGGCGACAAGGACTTCCACCCCTGACCATCATCAGCGACGGCACGGTCTTCTGACCGTCCGAAGAACGAGAAGAGCACACATGGGCGGCACGGTTCACGTCATCGATCACCCGCTGGTCGAACACAAACTGACGTTGATGCGTCAGAAAGAGACCTCTACCAACGACTTCCGACGCCTCCTCGACGAGATCTCGACTCTGATGGCCTACGACGTCCTCGCCGACATCCCGATGCACGAGATCAAGGTCGAGACACCGATGGAGGTGACGACGGGACGAGTGATCGACGGCAAGAAGCTCGTCTTCGCGTCGATCCTGCGCGCCGGGACGTCGATCGCGGACGGCATGTTGAGCGTGGTGCCGGGCGCACGCATCGGTCACATCGGGCTGTATCGAGATCCGAAGACGCACATCGCTGTCGAGTACTACTTCAAGATGCCCAAGGAACTCGCCGAACGTGACGTCGTCATCGTCGACCCACTCCTGGCGACAGGCCACTCTGCGGTCGCGGCGGTCGACCGGCTGAAGGAATATCAGCCGCGCTCGATCCGATTCGTCTGCCTCCTCACCTGTCCCGAAGGACTCGCCGCGCTCCACGACGCACACCCCGACGTCCCCGTCTACACGGCCGCGGTGGACCGCGAACTCAACGACGACGGGTACATCCTTCCCGGCCTCGGCGACGCAGGCGACCGGATCTTCGGAACGCAGTAGGCACACCCACTCGCCGCAGGGTGCCCACCGCGCGGCGCCCTGCGTTGGGGACAATAGCCACATGCAGGCTTCCGCGATAGGCGCGTCGCTCGAACGCCATCAGGTCGCCGTGTACCTGTGCGCGTTCGCTCTCGGTGGCCTTGTCGGGGCGGCGGTGCCGGAGATCGGCAGTGCCGCAGAGTATCTGGTGACGCCGGCGCTGGCAGCACTGTTGTTCTTGACCTTCCTGCAGGTCCCCGTATCCGGGTTGGCGACGGTGTGGCGTGACTGGCGTTTTCTGAGTGCGGTACTCATCGTCAACTTCGTGGCCGTGCCCGTGGTGGTGGCGCTGTTGACCCTGGTGATGCCGGAGTCCGATCCCGTTCGCCTCGGGATGTTGATCGTCTTGCTCTGTCCGTGCGTCGACTACGTGATCGTGTTCAGCGGACTCGCCGGGGCCCGCAGCGACCGACTGCTTGCAGCGACCCCACTGTTGCTGATCGCCCAATTCCTTTTGCTGCCGGCCTATCTCGCGCTCCTCGGGGGCGGCGCCTCCCTCGGCACAATCGACCCTGCGCCGTTTGTGTCGGCGTTCGTCTTCCTGATCGTCATTCCGCTGGTGTGCGCCTGGGGGGTTCAGTTGTGGACACGCAACAGTGCACCGCGCGAATCGCTGATCCGTCGACTCGACGTCGCCATGGTGCCGATGATGGCGCTGGTTCTGGCGCTGGTGGCTGCGTCGCAGGTGGCGCGCCTCGGATCAGATCTCTCGACGGTGGCCGGCGCGCTGTGGATCTACGTCGTGTTCCTGGTGCTGATGCCGTTGATCGGGTGGGCTGTGGGCCGACTCCTCGGTCTCGACACCGGATCGACGCGTGCCGTCTCCTTCTCCGGGGCGACACGAAACTCGTTGGTGGTCTTGCCCCTTGCCCTGTCGCTGGACGAAGGAGCCGACCTCGCGGCAACCGCGGTGGTGGCCCAGACGGCCGTCGAACTGATTGGGATGGTGGTGTTCGTGCAGCTCATCCCGCGGATGATTCGCGACCGCTGACCAGACCCCGCTATTTGTGCGGCACGTCGGCGGACAGCCCGCCGTCCATGACGAATTCAGCGCCGGTCGCATACGACGACTCGTCGCTGGCGAGGAAGACCACGAAGGTCGACACCTCGCTGGAGTCGGCCGCACGGCCGAGAGGCACCTTGACCATGTCCTCGGGCAGACCCTCCGTCATCGGAGTCCTGATGAGACCGGGGTGGATCGAGTTGACCCGCACGTTGTGCGGCGCAAGTTCGAGAGCGGCCGACTTCGCCAGGCCGCGCACACCCCACTTCGACGCGACGTATCCATGTGCCCACGGACTTCCACGCAGACCTTCCACGGACGACACGTTGATGATGGATCCGCCGCCGGCAGCGATCATCGGGTCGGCCACCGACTGGATTCCGAGGAACGTTCCCGTCAGGTTGACGTCGATGATCTGTTTCCACTTGTCGAGGCGGAACTTCTGAACCGTCGACCCGTTGACGATGCCCGCGTTGTTCACCAGAACGTTGACTTTGCCGAAGTCGTCGATCGCGGCTGCCACTGCGGCCTGCCAATCCTCCGGCGACGTGACGTCGAGGTGCACGTAGCGCGCGGAGTCTCCGATCGCAGCGGCGAGCGCTTTGCCCTCGTCGTCGAGAATGTCGCCGATCACGACCTTTCCACCCTCGGCGACGAGTGCCCTCGCATGCTCTGCACCCATCCCGCGGGCACCACCGGTAATGATCGCAACCTTGCCGTCCACACGTCCCATGGCGACACACGGTACCTGGTCGGAGGCCAAATGAGAACACGTTCTACCCATCTGCGTCGTTCCGTGTTCTACTGATATGGACACGAGTCCGGACAGATGTTCACTCGTGTTCACCCCTGACAGCTGTTCACCGCAGCAAGGAGGCTTCGGCACATGTCGATCAGCGTGGCCCTCGTCGGCACCGGGAACGCGGGGAGGCTCGCACTGACCCAACTCATCGACGACGACCGTTTCGAACTCGTCGGTGTCTGCGTGAACAATCCCGACAAGGTCGGCGTCGACGCGGGAATCCTGGCCGGAAGTGACAGCGCCACGGGCGTCCTCGCCGTCGACGATCTCGGCGCGATCGTCGGACGCTCACCTGATGTCGTCGTCTACTGCGCCATGGGTGACACGCGCCCGATCGACGCGTTCAACGACATCCTCATGATCGTGTCCGCGGGTATCGACGTCGTCGGTTCGGCACCGGGCGGACTGCAGTATCCCTGGGGCGTCATGCCCGACAAGGCGATCGCCAAGCTCGAGAAGACCGCGCACGACAACAACGCGAGCGTATTCATCACCGGCGTCGACCCCGGATTCGCCAACGACCTCATCCCGTTCGTCTTCGCAGGAACCTGTCAGCGGATCGAGCAGATCCGATGCATGGAGATCGCCGACTACGCGACCTACGACGGCGCCGAGGTGATGTTCGACGTGATGGGCTTCGGCAAACCACTCGACGAGACGCCCATGCTCTTCCTCCCCGGAATCCTCGGACTCGCGTGGGGCACGACGATGCGGATCCTCGCCGCCGGGCTCGGCATCACCATCGACAAGGTCATCGAGCATCACGAAAGCGAGCCCGCGCCAGAGGAATTCGAGATCGCAGCGGGAGTCGTCGAGAAGGGCACCCGGGCAGCGGTGCGTTTCGAGATCATCGGCATGTCCGGCGAGCGCGAAGCCGTCGTGATCGAACACGTCACGCGACTGCGCGACGATCTCCGACCCGACTGGGCGAGGCCTTCGCAACCAGGTGGATGCTATCGGGTCGAGATCGTCGGCGAACCGTCGTACCGCGTCGACATCATGCCGACGAGCGCGAAGGGCGATCACAACCACGCCGCCATCGTGGCCGCCATGGGACGCATCGTGAACGCGATCCCGGCCGTCCACGACGCACCCGCAGGTATCCGCACCACCCTCGACCTCCCGCTGGTGACCGGCAACGGTGTGTTCGCCGGTGCAGGCGCCCCGACCGGGGAGGTTGGCCTCCGGTAAGTTGACCCCCATGAGCGAGCAGACCGTCAGTGACCGTGAATGGAAGGCCTTCGAGGTCGATGTGGCCGACCAGGTCGCCGAAGTGCGTCTCACCGGCCCCGGCAAGGGCAATGCGATGGGACCCGACTTCTGGCGTGAACTTCCCGACATCATCGAAGCGCTCGACGCCGACGACGAGGTTCGCGCGATCATCGTCACCGGGTCGGGCAAGAATTTCTCCTACGGACTCGACCTTCCCGCGATGTCCGGAGCACTCGGCCCCGCGTTGGCCGACAATGCAAAAGCCAAGCCACGCACCGACTTCCATAACACAATCATCGACATGCAGCGTGCGATCAACGCCGTTGCCGACTCTCGTACTCCCGTCGTCGCGTCCGTCAGCGGTTGGTGCATCGGTGGCGGAGTCGACCTGATCACCGCAGCCGACATCCGCTATGCGAGTGCCGATGCCAAGTTCAGCGTCCGCGAGGTGCGAGTCGGCATGGTCGCCGACATGGGTAGCCTCGCCCGGCTCCCCGCGATCATCGGCGACGGTCACCTGCGCGAGCTTGCTCTCACCGGTAAGGACATCGACGCGCAAAGGGCCGCCACGATAGGGCTCATCAACGAGGTCACAGAGACCCCCGAGGAGTCCCTCGCTCTCGCACGAACGACGGCCAAGCAGATCGCCGCCAATCCTCCGCTCGTCGTCAAGGGCGTCAAAGCCGTTCTCGATCACACCCGTTCAGCCGCAGTCGCCGACAACCTCCGGTACGTGGCCGTCTGGAACGCGGCGTTCCTGCCTAGCAACGACCTCACCGAGGCGATCACTGCGGTCTTCGAGAAGCGCGACCCGAAGTTCACCGGCTCCTGACGTCACGCCACACCATCACTGATTCGTGGTCCGGTCTTCTCGTTTGTCTGTGACGAGCGAGAAGACCGGAATCCTTCTGTCTGTGCGCTTTTCGTAGAGGTCGAAGTTCGGCCAGGTCGCACGCAGTATCTGCCAGGCCTGGACGCGCTCGTCGCCGTCGAGTTCGCGCACCGACGCCACCGATGTCAGCCCCTCGTGACGCACCTTGACCGTGTCCGTGGCACGCAGGTTGTAGACCCACTGCGGCATATCGGGTCCACCGAAATACGAACCCGCAATGAACCAGCCGGTATCGGTGGGTGCTGCGAGCAGCGCCGTGGCACGCTCGACGCCGCTGCGGCGTCCGCGCACAATCACCGTGATGTGCGGGAGGCCCGCGATATCGAGTAGGCCATAGCGCTGGCGCGTCACCGCCGCAATCGCCTTGTCGCACTTCACAATCTGTGGAAGATACTTCGGCATCCAGGGGATGGAACCGATCTTGATCGCCAGCGGAGTCAACAGGCCCATGCGGCCAGTGTTCCATGTGGTCGGTTCATCGCTTCACGCCCTGTCAAGATCGATGTACACAGCTGTGGAAGCGGATCTGACCGTCTCGCCCGATCGAGACCACGATGACACGCATGAACCACGACAACATTTCTGCCCCCAACTCCGACGATCCCTTCGGCGCACCCGACAGCGGACCGATCCCAGACAGCGAGCCGATTCCCGATATCAAGACCGCGAAGCTGCCATTCGACAGCACCGAGGCGTTGCGCCAACGCTGGCGCGCCCTCATGGGTCCGCTCGGTTTCAGCGAACCTTGCCTCTGGATCGGATTCATCGACCATGATCGCCTGGTCCCCGGGGCACTGCCACGCATGACACTGCCGACCGTGCCCGACGCGCATCTCATCGACACATTGGTGACCCAGCTCCGCACGGTGACCGACGACGACGGGCATCTGTCGCTCGCGTTCTTGCTCACGCGCCCCGGTTCGGACGGAATCACCGCACGCGATCTCGGCTGGTGCCGGCTCCTCGCGAGTGCTGCACAACGCTTCGGCGTGCCCATTCTTCCGATCCACCGCGCCAACGACGTTGCCCTCGAGACCATCCCGATCCCCATCGAACGCGCCGCGTGAGCGGGTAGTTTCGGACCGGGAGGTGCCATGACAACCGGACCGGGAAAGCGTCGCGTCAGCATTGATGGCGGACAAAGCGGCGCACGCGTGCGTATCGCCGTCGACGGTACGACGACCGACCACGACGACGGTCCGATCTTCACGTCGCGACCGGTCGTCGAGCAGGTCGCCGAGATCGCACGCCGTGCGCTCGCCGACATGCCGATTTGCGCGACGACCCTCACCGCGGGAGTGTCCGGGCTGACCCCCGATCAGTCACGCCCCGAGGGATTGCTGGCACTCACGGCCGATCTCGGCGTCGACTCGGTGTTCCTGGTTCATGATTCGGTGTCGGCGTATCTCGGCGCCAACTGGTTCGACCACGGAGTCGTCACGGCGGTCGGAACCGGAGTGGTGACACTGGGTGTCGGTGAGCTCGGTACGGCGCGGATCGACGGGTGGGGTCACCTTCTCGGTGACGCGGGCAGCGCCTACTGGATCGGCCGCGCCGGACTCGACGCCGCGCTGCGTTCGTTCGACGGGCGCAGCGGCACTACCTCGCTGGAACGAGCGGCCGTCGACGAGTTCGGTCCGCTCCCCGAGTTGTACATGCGAATGCAGGCCGCGCCTGACCACGTCGCGTCGATCGCGGGGTTCGCCCGGATCGTCGGCCGGGAAGCCGACGGCGGCGACGGCATCGCAGTGGACATTCTCCGCGACGCAGCCGCAGAGCTGGCAACGTCGGTGATAGCGGCACTGCGTCGTTCCGGATGGCACGAAGGCGATGCCGCCCGCGTGAGCTGGATGGGGGCGGTGCTCACCCGCAACGACATGCTTCGAACATTCCTCAGCGACGAGATCAGCACGCGCGCACGGGGAGCCGTCGTCCAAGCGCCGCTGGGCACGTCGCTCGACGGCGTCGAAAGAGTCGCCGATACTCCGCCGGGGCACCCACTCGACATCGAGATCTACCGAGCAGGCTGACAAGGCGGGGGGGGGGGGGGGGGGGGGGGGGGGGGGGGCGGGGGGGGGGGGGGGGGGGGGGGGGGGGGGGGGGGGGGGGG
>NZ_LZMI01000101.1:0-39820 GCF_001665475.1 Gordonia sp. 852002-51296_SCH5728562-b
GGCGTGGTTAGATGGTCACGAACCACATCGGTGTCATTCGACGGTCAGCGCACTCGTAGCCCGAGTTCTGTCACCGGAGTGGTACGCCGATTGACCCCGTCGAGGAGCCGACGCGGGTAGGGCCGGAGGCGAGCGTGAGGGAGCAAGATGGACGGCGCAGCAGCGCGTAGTCGCAAGCACGGTGATCAACCCGAGAACGCACCCGAACCGACAACGCAGAGTGCGGCCGGCCAATCCGTCGATCCTCACGAGGTGGGTCCGGATGGTCTGTCGCGACGCGAGCACGACATCCTGGCGTTCGAGCGTCAGTGGTGGAAGTACGCGGGGGCCAAGGAAGAAGCGATCAAAGAGCTGTTCGGTCTGTCGGCAACGCGGTACTACCAGGTCCTCAACGCGCTCGTCGATCGTCCGGAGTCGCTCGCTGCCGACCCGATGCTGGTGAAGCGTCTGCGGCGGCTGCGGGCATCGCGTCAGAAGGCCCGTGCAGCGCGGCGGCTCGGCTTCGACATCACGTAGCGCTGAGCGCGGTTGCCCGCCGCGTGTGCGTTAAGGTCATCGGTGATGAATGCTGATCGCGAGCCCAATCGCCTTCCCTTGCGGGCCGGGGCCATGCTGCTCCTCGCGGTGGCTGTCGTGTTCGTCGGACTCGGCTGGCACTCCGCTGCGACGTCGGGACAGAGTCCGGAAGAAGGCCTCCGCGACGCCCAGGCGAGCGTTGCCACCACGTCGACTCCCGCGTCGTCGTCTGCCACGAGCGCCTCGACAAGCGAGCGTCTCTGCGTGATCAACGCCGGGTCGGTCTCTGGTCTGGCATCGGAGGTCACCGACGACCTCAAGGCCAAGGGCTTCACCATGTCCAGCCCGTCCAACTACGACGGCGGCAGCTTCACCGAGAACACCATCCTCTACCGTGACTCGTCGCAGAAGGCGGAAGCACAGAAGGTGGCGACCGCGCTGGGTTCGAGTCCCAGTGTCGAGCAGCGCCCGTCGTCGTTCACGATGTGCCGGGACGGTATCGCTGTGGTGGTGGTCACCCGATGAGTTCTGGCACGGCAAGACTCTTCACCCGACTTTGTTCACTCGACGGCCCAACGGATCTCTAGGAGCTTTCATGACCACCGGCAATTCGACACTTGGCTCGAAGACCCTGCGCAGCGTGCTCGCGCTCGGTGCTGCGGGCGCCATCGCCGCGGCACTTGCCGGCTGTACTCCCGACGAGCCACGGTCGGACACCCCCGGCACCACGCCGTCGGTCGTGACCGGCAATCAGGCACCTCCCGGATCTGTCGACGACGCCGACAACATCCCGAACTCGGCCAAGGAGTCGGCGACCGCCCAACTCAAGGACACCAAGGGTCAGACCGTCGGCACCGCGACGTTCACGCCGAGCGGATCGTCGCTGCGCGTCGACGTGAAGGTCAGCAACGGCATCGCGGCGGGCTTCCACGGCATGCACATCCACGAGAACGGTGTGTGCGAGGCGAGCGGTTCGACGCCGTTCTCGTCGGCGGGCGGCCACCTGCAGGTCGACGGTCACACCGGTCATCCTTCGAGCGGCGACCTCGTGTCCATCAACGTGCTTGCCGACGGCACCGGCGAGACCGTGACCACGACTGACTCGGTGAACCTCAATCAGGTCGCAGGCAAGTCGATCATCATCCACGAGAAGCCCGACAACTTCGCGAACATCCCGACTCGCTACGCACCGGTGCCCGACGCCGAGACGATGAAGACCGGCGACGCGGGCTCACGCCTGGCATGCGGCGTCATCTCCGTCGAGGGCTGACGCGACACCGGTACCGGTCTGACCGGCACCGGTCTGAGCGGAAGGCCTGATCGATGCCGAAGATCATCCCGATCGAGTTCTCCGGTTCGCCGACGCCGACGCTGGGCGTCGAGTGGGAGTTCGCACTCACCGACAAGGTGTCCGGTGATCTGTCGAACTCGGCGGCAGAGCTGTTCGCCGAGGTCGGTCGCCGTGCCCCCGACCGAGCGGGCAAGGTCCACAAGGAGTTGCTGCGCAACACCGTCGAATTGGTGACCGGTGTGAGTACGACGACGCGTGAGGCGATCGACGACCTCTCGGCAACACTCGACGTCGTGCGGTCGGTCACCGACAGACTCGGCGTCGACCTCTACGGCGCCGGAACGCATCCGTTCGCGGAGTGGTCGACGCAGTTGCTCACCGAGGGGCACCGGTACGCGGAGTTGATCAATCGCACCCAGTGGTGGGGTAGGCAGATGCTGATCTGGGGTGTCCACGTGCACGTGGGTATCGACCGACGCGACAAGGTGCTGCCGATTCTCACGTCGCTGCTCAACTACTATCCGCACCTCCTCGCGCTCTCGTCGTCGTCTCCGATGTGGTCGGGTCAGGACACCGGCTACGCGAGCAACCGCGCCATGATGTTCCAGCAGTTGCCCACTGCGGGTCTGCCGTTTCAGTTCCAGACCTGGCACGAGTTCGAGGCGTTCGTCGCCGATCAGAAGACCACAGGAATCATCGACCACCTCAACGAGATCCGGTGGGACATCCGCCCCTCACCGCACCTGGGCACCATCGAGGTGCGGGTGTGCGACGGGATGACGAATCTGGTGGAGCTCTCGGCGATCGTCGCGCTCATCCACTGTCTCGTCGTCGATCTCGATCGTCGGCTGTCGGCGGGTGAAGAGCTCCCGCATATGGCGCCGTGGCTGGTGCAGGAGAACAAGTGGCGCGCCGCGCGCTACGGCCTCGAGGCCATCGTCATTCTCGATTCCGACTGCGATGAGCGGCTTGTCACCGACGACCTCACCGTGTTGCTCAAACGACTTGAGCCGATCGCCGAGGAACTCGGGTGCATCGACGAACTCGCGCGCGTGATCGACATCGTCGATCACGGAGCCAGCTACCAGCGACAGCGCAGCGTCCACGAGCACACCGGCGACATGCGTGCCGTGGTTGCATCGGTGGTGTCGGAACTGGATTGAGAATGCGCGCGTGACAATGCGCGCCGTTCACAATTGTTGCGAAAATGTCATTTGCGTACGGAGTGTGTGCCGTTGGATCTCGCGGGTAATTGATTTCACTTGCCGCTTTCCGGTAGGAAACCGGCACAATCAGAGGGTCGTCTCATCTCGCCCCCTGAAGGAAATCAGCCATGCCAGCTGTCCTGCCCTTGTCGAGCCCTGCCCCGAACATCCCCGGCCTGCTCGATCCGATCGTCGTCTCCGACGTCACCAGCGATGCAAGGATGATCGTCGCATCGCCGAGTATCGTCCCCGACCTCTGGCGCCAATACCTCGACGGCGCTCACGCCGCGTACTCGGCGCGTGGCGTCGACGACGCACTCGACTACGACGCGATTTGCGACGGTTCGAGCACTACGGTGTTCTGCGCGGTGATCAATTCCGCGGGTGATGTGGTCGGTGGGCTGCGGGTTCAGGGGCCGTATACGCTGCCGCATCAGTCGCATGCGGTCTCCGAATGGGACGGTCAACCGGGACAGTCGGCGCTGATCAGAGCGATCGGCGCGCGCCTTGCCGGAGGGCTGATCGAGGTGAAATCGGCGTTTGTCGATCCGACGTCGGTCGACGCAGCGGCGGCCGCGGGCTTTCTCGCTCGCACACCGTTGATCGTGATGGCGGCGACGGACACCCGACACATGCTCGCCACGGCGGCCGACTATGTGCTTGCCAGGTGGGAGTCGGGTGGCGGTCGGGTGGATACCGGCATTCCGTTCACGCCGTATCCGGACGAAAGGTATCGCACGCAGGCCATGTTCTGGGACCGCGATGCACTTGCGCGTCATGCGGAACCCGCGGTGTGGAGAACAATGTGCGCGGAATTCCGGCAAATCTCCCACGTATTCGATGCGGATTCCGTCGATGTCGCGTGAGCGATTACGACGACGCTATTCGGACGACGCTATTCGGAAGCGAGCGGCCTACCGGTCGTCGGTCGCTCGTTTGTGCTCTCGGTGAAGACCGCGGCGAACACATCGGGGGTGAGTTCGTTCCACTGCATCTCGTGGTATTCGCGCTCGGCCAGAATCATGTGCTCGATGTCGAGGACGTAGCGTCCGGACACGACCGGACGTCCGCACACGATGTTGCGGGCAGCCGCGGCCGCGAGGCCGCCTGACATCGCAGCGGTCGAGCCGAGCTGCGGCCAGGACGCTAGACTCCGACCGACCTGACCCGCGGAGAACGCCATCCGCGACGTCAGATTGTCGCCGACGATCGCCATCGCCATGTCGAGTCGCTGCGTCGGGTCGGCAGCGTCGGCGGGGCTGAAGTTCTCGCCGCGTCCGTGGAAGATCGGGTGCTCGGGATCGAGATCGTATCGCTCGATGTCGAGCATCACGTTCTCGCCGATGTCGGTGACGCTGACCACCGGAATGCGTGCTGCGCGAGCGCGTCGACGCATGTCGATCTTCATCGCGACGTCGTCGATCTCCTCGATGATCACCGAGACCGGCTTGCCCGTCGCCACTCCGAGGAATTCGTCGGCCACGTCGGTCGAGTAGCCGTGCGCGAACCGGGTCACCGACGAGTACGGATCACCCTCGAGGATGCGGCGTTCGGCGATGTCGATCTTGGAGAGTCCGACGTCGCAGATCGACGCCGACATGCGGTTGAGGTTGGTCGGTGAGAGGCGATCAGAGTCGGCGATGTGGAAATCGCGGGCACCGGTCAGCGCGCACGAGGCCAGCGCCGACGAGCCGACGGACAGGCCCGCGACGGCGACCGTCGCGCCATGCCACCTCTCCTGCTCGGAGCCGGTGAGCAGGAATCGGTTACGCGCTGTTTTGAGTCTGTAGAACAGTTCGGCGTCGGGCATTCGGACGACAGTGTTGCGCCAGTCGATCAGGACGTACCGTGTGTGGTCGTCGACGACGGCGGGGTCGTCGAAGTCGACGAGGCTGTGTGGTGAGGACCCCGGCTCGATGTGCTCGAGCGCGTCGAGCGCGCGGAGTTCTTCGATCGCCGAGGGCCACATGTCGACCAGTTCGCGATGTGACGCGTCGGTGAGCTGCGCGATCCGCGCGGCGTCGTAGTAGGGGTGCAGGATCTCGATCATGGACTCTCTTCTCGTCCGCACGCGGCTGATGGCGGTGGCATCCGCGAGTTCGCGCGGTGTGCTGGGACCAGGGATGGCCGGAGGGGTAGACGCAGGACCTGGCCGCGTCGCCGCTGTATCGGCGGCGCGCCAGCTGAATTCGGCGATAGACGAGACGACCGACCGGTTTCTACCGAGGTGCTTTGCGGCGTAGAGAAGGTGGTCGGCCGGAGCGACGAGCTGGTCGAGGCCTTGAGACGTCTGTGCGGAGTCGTCGTCGTAGAGTTCCTCGGGGTCGGCGGTCACGCCGCCGACGCTGATCGTGACTCCCGCGTGTGCGTGAACGGTGAGACACAGCCGTGCAGCGATGTCGCGCAGTTGCGCCTCGTCGTCGACGATCGTCAACACGGTGAACTCCTCGCCGCCCGTTCTCGCGACCAGAGCGTCGTCGGGGACGTTGTCGCGCAGCAGTGTCGTCACATCGACGAGGATCGCGTCGCCTGCGGCGTGACCGTGGGCGTCGTTGATGCGTTTGAAGTGGTCTATGTCGATGACGAGCATCGCGATGCTTCTGCCTGCCCGGTGGGCCGAGCGGAACATCGCTGCCGCGCCGTCGAAGAGGCCTCGCCTGTTGAGGGCCCCGGTGAGGGGATCGGTGATGCTCAGTCTCGCCTGCTCCGCGAGCAACGACATCAGGGTGCGCCGCAGCATCGTGACCATGATCGTCGGGACCGCGATCGCCATCAGAACCGCGCCACCCCCGACGGCCAGAGCGGTCAGCGATGTGGCACGTGCGGCCATGACCGCGCACGCGAGAGCCATTGCCGCGACAACGAAACTGACCACGAGACGTTGCGGCGATGCCATGGCGGTGAGGGCGGGTACCGCGGCGATCAGGACGAGTACGGCTATCGCCGAGCCATCGTCGGCGATGACGGCCGCAGAAGCCGCGATGCCCAGCATTCCGCCGAAACCGTCGAGCGTGAATTGCCGGTCGGTGAGCTTGCCGGCGCGGATCGTGAGCGCAACCGAGAAGAGCGTGAAAACCCCGACGAGAACCAATACCCAGTGTGTGCCGGGCATGAGGAAGGAATCCGACGAGAGCCCGAATGCGATGAGTGGGACAGCGCCGACCTGGCTGCACAGCATCGCGAGCGAGCGCTGATCAAACCGCTGCGCCACCGACGACACTCCTCACCTCCGCGTGTGCTCATCGTTCGCGCGGATGGCGCGAGGACGAATCCCCCCACATGATTGTGACCGAACACTGTGTAGGAAGCGACGCTTCACAGGTGATTGTGACGAGATCAGTCGATATCGCCCCGGTCCATCCGTTCTTTCGCGATCAATCCGTCCTGGGCACGTTGTTCCTGGTATACCAATCGACCTATTCTATGCGCGATCACCGGTGCCGTGATGATTGCGAAGAGGCCGGCGAGAATCAACATTCCGACGTCGACGTTGTCGCCGAGTTGGATGATTGCTCCGAGGAGGATCTGCAACAGTCCGAACGTCTGGGGCTTGGTCGCCGCGTGCATTCGACTCAACGTGTCGGGGAACCGGAACACCCCGAGCGCCGCGGTGAACGCCATCAGTGCACCGAGGATGAGGAAGACCGAGCTGACGATGTCGACGATCATGGTCGTTGCCCCCTCATGTCTGATCGTCCCGGACTCGGAATCGGGCGATCGCGATCGACCCGACGAAGCTGAGGAGCGCGAGCGCGACGACGCCGGGCACCACGGTGGTGTCGCCGCTGTAGGCCGCCCACACGGCCAGACCGCACATCGCGAGCGCGATGAGTGTGTCGAGCGCGACGAGACGGTCGAGGGTTGTCGGTCCCATCAGCGCACGGGCAGCGGTGAGCACGGCAGCGACCAGCAGCAGCGCGGCCACGATCACCCAGACGACGCTCATCGGTTCTGCTCCGCTTTGATCGACGCCCGCTCGGCGGTGCGTACGTGGTGATAATCGTCGTCGATGCCGTGGTACGGACTCGGGTGCCATTCGCTATCGCGCTCGAATGCCTTGATGAACATCCGCTCGACAAACTCGATCTGCCGGTGGAACGCGCGCACCTTCTTGTCCGAGCGGACGTCGAAGACGTGCACGTAGATCAGCCGACGACGGTGGTCGATCTCCAGCACCATGGTGCCGGGCACGAGATTGAGATAGTCGACGGCGAGGGTGAGCACCATGTCGGACTTGATTGCCACCCGCACGCGGATGACCGCGCCGAGCGGGCGGTAGCCGGGCCGGATCGCTGCCCATGCCACCTGCGCACTCGACACGAAGAAGTCGACTATCAGCCGTGCGACCAGCCACAGCACCGAGACCGGGTGGATGCGGCCCTCGACCGGCACCCGGGGCAGCGGCAACAGGATGGAGATGACCAGCGCGAGCACGATGCCGCCGATGATGTTGGCCCACGACACCGTGCCCCACAGCAGCACCCAGACGAAGGTGAGCCAGGCGAGAACCCAGAGTCGAACGGCCAGTTCACGGCCGTCGCCCGCAATGCGGCCGGGGAGGCGGATGTGTTCACGGAGCCACACGAACACGCGGACCGTGTTCCAGAAGATGAACAGCAGCGACACGCGCCACGCATTGACGAGGAACGACCTCACGGGCCCTTTTCCGGGCGCGCGTACCGCACCGGAGCTGCGACGCTGGGCTTGCTGTGCGGGGTCTTGCTTTCCTGAATCTCGCTTTTCGGGGTGTTCGTCCGTCATCTGTCACCTCCCAGCACGCTGACGATGTAGTTGTTGCGGTCGGTGATGTTGTCGGCGGCGCTGTCGGTGAAGCGCAGAATCGGACCCGCCCAGAAGGTCAGCACGAGACCGGCTGCAACCATCAGCGCGGTCGGCACCACCATCGACGTCGGCATGCGGCCCACGTCTTCGCGGTCGTCGAACGAGATGTCGGCGCGCTCGTCGATGAGGGCAGACGGTGCGCTGTCGGCGAGCTCGCCCTCGGGGGCGTCGGCACGCGGTCGCCAGAACGCCTTGGTCCACACGCGGGCCATCACGTAGAGGGTCAGCAGGCTGGTGATCACCGAACCGGCAACCAACAACCACGCGAGCACCGACCCGTCACGGGTGCCCGCCTCGAGCAACCCGACCTTGCCGATGAACCCGGAGAACGGCGGGATACCGCCGAGGTTGAGCGCCGGGATCAGGAAGAGTCCTGCGAGCAGGGGGCTGGCGATCAGACCGCCGAGTCGGCGCAACGACGCAGAACCCGCCTGTCGCTCGATCAGGCCGACGACCAGGAACAGCGTCGTCTGCACGAGAATGTGGTGCGCGACGTAGTAGATCGCCGCGGACAGTCCGAGTCGCGACGACAGCGCGATACCGAAGATCATGTAGCCGATGTGCGAGACGAGCGTGAACGACAGCAGACGCTTGATGTCGGACTGCGCGATCGCACCGAAGATGCCGATCAGCATCGTCAGCAGGCCCGCGACCATGAGGATCGAGTCCATGGATCCGCCGGGGAACAGCAGCGTGTGTGTGCGCATGATCGCGTACACACCGACCTTGGTCAGCAAGCCCGCGAACACCGCGGTGACCGGCGCGGGGGCCGTCGGGTACGAGTCGGGCAACCACGACGACAGCGGGAACACCGCGGCCTTGATACCGAATGCGACGAGGAGCACCGCGTAGAGCGCGTTGCGGGTGCCGTCGGCCACGGTGTCGAGTCGCAGCGCCATCTCGGCGAGGTTGAGCGTGCCGGTCGTCGCGTACGCGAATGCGATGCCTGAGAGGAAGACCAGGGACGAGAGCATCGAGACCATCACGTACGACGCCCCCGCACGCACTCGTTCGCCGCTGGCACCCAGCGTGAGCAGCACGAAGCTCGCCGACAGCAGGATCTCGAACGAGACGAACAGGTTGAAAAGGTCGCCTGCGAGGAAGGAGTTGCAGACGCCTGCGCACAGGATCAGGTAGGTCGGCAGGAAGATCGACACCGGCTGCTGCGACGTTCCGTCGCGGATACCCTGCCCGATCGCGTAGCTCACCACGCACAGCAGCACGACCGTCGAGACCACCAGCATCAACGCGGCGAGCGGATCGACGACCAACGTGATCCCGAGCGGACCGTTCGGGTACCCCTTCGAGCCCCACCCGCCGATGTGGAGGGAGAAAGTTCCGTGTTCGTCGGTGAGGTAGAGCATCATGCCCGACGCGACGAGCGCGGTACCGATCGCGACGAGAGCGACGGCGCGCTGCAGGATCGGGCTGCGGCCGGCGAGCAGTGTGATCGCGGCACCGAGCAGCGGTACGAGGGTCGGCAGCGTGATGAGAACCGGAATCCACGAGGGCTGGGGGATCATCGATCGTCTCCCGGCTGCGGTGGATCACGCGGGTCGGCCGTTCCGGGATAGGGCTTGTCCGGATCCTGCAGGTCGTTGCCGAGCGGCCACGTCATGTCGACCACGTCGAGACCGGCCTCGGCGAGTTCATCCTCTTCGCGCGAGACCTCGTCGACGACGTCGTCGTCTTCTGGCATGAGGTCGGTTTCGATCTTGGTCCGGTGCAGTGCGGCGTACTCCTCGGGTGTCAGCGGGTTGCCTTCGTCGTCGAACAGGTCGCCGAGTGGTGTGTCGGCGCCGGTCTCGGGGTTGTCACTGCGGTCGCGGTCGGGTGCGGTCTGCAGGCTGGTGTTGAGCACCTTGAGGTCCTCGACGTCGTCTTCGACGTCGTCGTCGTCTCGGTTGAGGACGAACAGCCGGTAGACCATCGCGAGGATGAACGCGGCAACACCCATCGTGATGACGATCGCCGTGAGGACCATCGCCTGCGCGAGAGGGTCGGCGTCGTGCGTGCGGTGATCCGACGTCCTGCCGAGGATCGGCGGATTCCCCGGAGGACCCGCGAGGGTGATGATCAGCAGGTTGATGCCGTTTCCGACGAGCAGCAGACCCAGCAGCATGCGGATCAGGCTGCGTTCCATCAGGAGGTACGAGCCGCAGGCGGCGAGGATCGCGACGATGACGAGGAGTCCGAGGTTGACGCTCATCGGCTGACCTCCCCGGGTACGCGCATGATGGTGCCCGCCGGGATCGAGGTCTCGACGTCGAGGCGTGCGCCGAGGCTGCGCAGGATGTCGAGCACCAGTCCGACCACGATCAGGTAGATGCCGAGGTCGAAGAACAGTGCGGTGACGATCTTGACGTCACCGAGCAGCGGCACCGTGACCTTGAGGACCGCAGACGAGAGCGCGGGCGCACCGAGCAGCATCGATGTCGCCGCGGTGCCAGCGGAGATCAACAGTCCCGCACCGAGGAACTTGCCGGGTTCGATGGGCAGCGCCTCGCCGAGTTCGTAGCGGCCGCCTGCCAGGTAGCGCAACACCAGGGCAAGACCCATCGTGAGGCCACCGGCGAACCCGCCGCCGGGAGCGTTGTGACCGGCGAAGAAGAAGTAGACCGAGAGCACGACCATCGTCGGGAAGATCAGACGGGTTGTCGCCTCCAAGACCATCGACCGGTGGCGCGGGTCGCGGAACTCGCTGCCGCGCAGCCACGTCGTGCGGTCCGGTGGGATCGGGTCGTCGTCTTCGTCGTTCTGGCCGTTGTGGCCCCCGTTGGGACCATTCGCGAGCATGCGTGCGGCGTCGGACACACGTGGCGCGGCACCGAATCTGCGGTTGCGGAACACCATCGACGCGACGCCGGTCGCCGCGACGATGAGCACGCTGATCTCGCCCATCGTGTCCCACGCGCGGATGTCGACGAGCAGTACGTTGACCGCGTTGGCGCCGTGTCCCCACTCGTATGCGGCCTCGGGGATGTCGACCGAGACCGGCTGTGAGTTGCGCGCGGCAGCGGCGAAGAGCCCGATGACCACGAGGCTCACACCGACCGCCGCGCCGATGAGCGCGCGAACCGCCTTGAATCCCGTCGCGTGACGCGGTTCGGGTTCTGCGGGCAGCTTGCGCAGGACCAGCACGAAGATGACCAGGGTGAGCGTCTCGACGAGGAACTGGGTGAGCGCGAGGTCGGGGGCGCCGTAGAGCGCGAACAGCACGCCGCAGCCGTAGCCCGTGACACCGACGATCAGCGTCGCCGCGAGTCGGTTACGCAGCAGGACCGCTGCGAGCGCGGCCGCGGCCATGATCCCACCGATCACCACCTCGATCGACGAGTCGAAACCGCGCGGCGAGAGTCGATCGCGTGAGCCGAGGAACAGCACCGTGATGGGCAGGATGATCGCGGTGCACATGATCACGCCCTGCGTGATGGGCAGTGAACCGCGCTGGGTGTTGCGCGTCAGCGTCAGCGAGAGTGTGTCGGCCGCGCGCAGCGTCGCGTCGTAGATGCGGTCGGCGTTGAGTAGCGGGCGGTAGCGGAACAGCACATCGCGAAGGCGTCGGATCAGCAGGAACAGTGCTGCGCCGCCGACGATGACGATGATCGAGAAGACCACCGGCAGGCCGAAGCCGTGCCACATGCCCAGGTGTTCGATCTCGTGACCGTACGACGGCAGGCTCTCGGCGTAGGGCTCGAAGGCCTCGCCGATCAGCGGACTCAGGAAAGCGGTGACGACGCCGAGCACCGCGAGGATCGCGGGTGGCGTCTGGAACGCGACCGACGGCGGATGCATCTGTGCGACGACACGGCTCGGAAGCCTGCGTACCTTGCGGCCGAAGGCGCCCCACAGGAAGCGTGTCGTGTAGGCCATCGTGATGATCGATCCCGCCAGCAGCACGTAGTCGACCGTCTCGGCCTGCCAGTGCTGCAGCGATCCGGTCTCCCAGATCGACGCGAACGCGGTCTCTTTGCCGACGAACCCCATGGTGAATGGCAGTCCGGCCATGCTCGCGCCCGCGATGGCGGCGATGACGGCGAGGACGGGTAGACGGTGTCCGAGGCGGGCGAGCTTGCGGATGTCGCGGGTACCCGTCGAGTGGTCGATGATGCCGACAACCATGAACAGCGCGGCTTTGAACATCGCGTGCGCCACCAGCATTGCCAGTGCGGCCATCGCGACGTTCGCATCGCCCATGCCGAACAGCACGGAGAGGAAGCCGAGCTGCGAGACCGTGCCGAACGCGAGGATGAGCTTGAGGTCGAGTTCGCGAAGCGAGCGCCAGCCGCCGAGCAGCATGGTGAAACAGCCGAGCCCGATCGTCATGACCTGCCAACTGGTGAGGCCCGAGAAGCCGGGTGCCAACCGCCCGACCAGGTAGATGCCCGCCTTCACCATCGCTGCGGCGTGCAGGTATGCGCTGACGGGCGTCGGCGCTGCCATCGCGCCGGGCAGCCAGAAGTGGAACGGGACGATCGCGGACTTGCTGACGGCGCCGATCAGGACCAGCACGATCGCGACGTCGACAAAGATGCCGCTCGACGGCGGGTGCGCCACGAGGTCGGAGAGCAGATACGAACCGGTGCGTTCGCCGAGCATGATGATGCCGACGAGCATCGCGAGTCCGCCGAGAGTGGTCACCAGCAGCGCCTGCGTCGCGGATCTACGCGAGGTGGCACGGACGTGATAAAAGCCCACGAGCATGAACGACAACACCGTGGTGAGCTCCCAGAAGATATAGAGCATCAGCATGTTGTCGCTGGCGACGAGTCCGAACATTGCCGCGGCGAACGCGATCATCTCGCCACCGAAGATGGCGACCCGTGGGCGAGCGTCGTCGAAGTAATTGGCGCAGTAACAGAGCACGAGTGCCCCGACACCGAGGATCAGCACCGACATGATGGCCGTGAGCGTGTCGAAACGCATCACGAAATCCATCTGGAGCGTCGGGGCCCAGGTGACCGTCTCGACGCGAGGGGCTTCGTGCGCGTGCGGCCAGTTGAGGAAAACCCAGATCAGTCCGCCGAGCGGAGCCAACGCGAGTACGTAGAAACCCCTGGTGCCGAGCGCATGAACGATGGCGGGTGCGATAAGCGCACACACGGCCAACGCGGCCAACACCGAGATCAAAGGGCACTCCGTCTTTCGTCGTCTGGCGGGGTGTCACGGAGCAACTGCCCGCTCGTCTATCTTACCGTTGCAGTCATGTCGCGCTTAGTCAGGTTCACCGTCGTTCTGCTGACGTGCGCGCTTGCGCTGGTCATCGGCGCTTGTGCGTCCGAGGAGGAGAGCGGTCTCAAGGGAGTGGCACTACCGTCTGATTTTCCCTCCGATCAGGTACCCCTCATCGACGGAACGGTGCTGAGTGCGTCGGGCGCAGCGGGCAAGGGCTGGTCAGTGACGGTCCAGGCGCCCGCGAGCGATTCGAACGTCCTCGACACCGCAGTCAAGAAGCTGACCGACGCGGGTTACACCGAGTCGCAACGGACGTCGCAGAACGGGCAGTCCGTCGTGGTGCTGACAGCGGATAAGAGCGGCACGACGTATTGGGTGAGCGCGGGCGTCACCCCCGCCGCCGCGTCTGGCGGGTCGTCGGTGTTCTACACGATCACGACGACCTGAGGTTCACAGCCGATTGCCAGAGAGCGGGCAGTTGGGCGCCAGGGATGCCACGCACCGTGGACGGCACTGTTGATGCGTCGCGGACGCGCCGAACGTCGGCGCTGGTCGACGACGCACCCGAACACAGGGAGTACCCCCAATGATGTCTGCACCCACCACCGGAGAACACCCGACCAACCCCGAGTTCCCGACGAGTCCCGAGAACCAGACGACTGAGAACCTGACGACCGAGTACCCGGCTGCCGAGCAGCCCACTGGCGGGCAGTCGGCCTGGCAGGCGGAGGCGCCGGGGGCCGCTGATTCCGCACGGCCGCGAGCCGACCAGGTGCCGCCGAAGGTCAAGAACGCGATCATCGCGGGCGGGATCGGACTGGCCGTGGGCTTCGGACTGCTCGGTTTCGGCGCCGGATACGTCGTCGGCCACGACAACTCGTCGGGCCAGAACCAGATGCGCGGCCCCGGGATGAACGGTGGCGGCATGAACGGTGGCGGGATGCCGGGCATGAATGGTGGCGGCATGAACGGCGGCCAGATGCCGGGAATGAACGGGGGCCAGATGCCCGGCATGAACGGCGGCACGGGACAGAACGGGCAGCTCCCCAACGGCCAGCAGGGCCAGACGCCGAACGGGCAGATGCCCAATGGTCAGACCCCGAACGGCCAGGTCCCGAACGGCCAAACCCCGAACGGCCAAACCCCGAACGGTCAGACGCCGAACGGTCAGCAGGGTCAGACCGGGCAGGCCGGCACCCAGACCAGTTGAACCCAGACCAACCGAGCCCGGCTGTTCACTCGCCCCAGCTGTTCACTCACTCCGCCGGTCCGCGTAGGCGCGCAGATCCTCGACCTGCGCGGCGTCGAGTGAGGGTCGCACCCGCGTGCGCGCGTCGACGACGTCGTCGGCGGTGACGGTCGCGGCGTCGATGTCTCGGCGCATGGCCGCGAGCGCAGCCTCACGCAGCAGCGCGGCGCAGTCGGCGGCCGAGTAGCCCTCGAGGTCGGCGGCGAGGGCGTCGAGGTCGATGCCGTCGGCAAGGGGCACCTTGCGGCCCGATGTGCGCAGGATCTCGGCGCGGGCTCGCGCGTCCGGTGGCGGGACGAAGACCAGCCGCTCCAACCGCCCCGGACGGAGCAGTGCCGGGTCGATGAGGTCGGGCCGGTTGGTCGCGCCGAGGACTACGACGTCCTGCAGCGGTTCGACGCCGTCGAGCTCGGTCAACAGCGCGGCAACGACGCGATCGCCGACGCCCGCATCGGTCGACTGGCCGCGACGTGGGGCCAGCGCGTCGACCTCGTCGAGGAAGATCAGCGACGGCGCCGATTCGCGTGCAGCTGCGAACAGGTCGCGGACCGCCTTCTCCGACGATCCGACCCACTTGTCCATCAGTTCGGCGCCCTTGACCATGTGCACCGAGAGCATGCCCGACGCCGCGAGCGCGCGGACGACGAACGTCTTGCCGCACCCGGGTGGCCCGTAGAGAAGCACACCGCGCGGCGGCTCGACGCCGAGTCGCGTGAACGTGTCGGGGTGCTGCAGCGGCCAGAGCACGGTCTCGGTGAGCGCCTGCTTGGTCTCGGTCATGTCGCCGACGTCGTCGAGGGTGATGGACCCGACAGCCACCTCGGGTGTGCGCAGACGTGAAACGGGTCGGATGACGTCGAGTGCTCCGACGAGATCGTCATCGGTCAGCGCGGGCGTCGCATCGCTGGCGCTTGCCCTCGCAGCCGCACGCAACGCGGCCTCGCGGGCGAGTGCCGCCAGATCGCCTGCGACGAAACCTGGTGTGCGCGCAGCGATGTGGTCGAGGTTCAGTGCGCCGTCGGTGGGGACTCCGGTGAGGATCACCCCGAGTATCCGTGCGCGCCGCGCGGCGTCGGGCAGTCCGATGACGAGTTCGCGGTCGCACAGATCGGGAGCGCGCAGACGTTCGTCGAGGCCCGCGGGTTCGGCAGTGGTGACGATCAACGCGATGTGGTCGTCGGAGGTCGACGTCGCGTCGGTGGGACTGATCGCCGCGCGCAATTCGTCGAGGATCAGCGTCGAGACCGGCTCGGATTTGGCGGGCAGCAGGGCGTCGACGTCGGTGATGAGCAGTACTCCCGAGTCGGAGCGTCGGAGATCGGCGACCGCGTCGCTGACCGCGCGGAGGCGGGCCGACGCCTCGAGTGATCCGATGGTCGGTCCGTCGATCGTCGTCAATGTCCTTGCGGCACAGACGGATCGCACGAGCGTCGCCTTGCCCGAACCTGCCGGACCGGAGATCAGGACGCCGAGTCGGGGAGTGGCCCCGAGTGCTCGCAGCACGCCTGGCTCGTCGAGCGTGATGCTCAGCCACTCGGTGAGCTTCGCGACCTGTGCGTCGACGCCGACCAACTCCGACGACGGCCGCGCCACGTGCCCGGGCGAGGCGACGCCCGGCGGCGTGGTGAGCCAGCCGCGCCCGACCCCGCCGACGGCACCCGATGTCGCGCCCAGGGCGCCACGGTTCTCTGCGAGAGCGCCTCGATTGTCGCCGAGGGCGCCACGACTCGTATCGACAGCGCGTGGTTCCGTACCGACGGCGCCGGGAGTGGTATCGACGCCACTCGTCGCCCAGAGAACGGCGGTCGACGGCTGCACGCTGACCGGCGACCCGGGATCGGTTGCGGTGACCGTCACCAGCTCGTTGGTCCACGTGATCCCGACCGACAGGGTCAGTGCGCGGGTCGCGGCGCTCGCGGTCAGTTCGGGGCCGAGGTCGCGTGGAAGCAGCGACACCGCATCCCCGACCGACAACACCTTGCCGAGGAGTGCACGCCTCAGCGTCGCCTCGTCGACGCCTCGACTCGCAACGGCCGAACCGGTCAAGACGACCCGCGCCGCACCGGACACGGCAACCCCGGCGAGCACGACGGACGCGTTCTCTTTGATGCCCGCATTGGAGAACGTGATGTCATCGAGCAGCAGCGTTCCGGTCGGAGTTCCCGACGGTGCTGCCGCGACGACGGCTGCGGTGACCCGTGCACCCGTGATCGACACCGCGTCCCACTCACGCAGTCCGAGCGCCGTCAGCGCTTCGGGATGCGCCCGGACGATTCCACGTCGGGAATCGGCCGCCGACGTGTTGAGTCGCGCGGTCAGCGTGAGCTGCGCGTTCATCGGGCGTCACCGCCGGCCGGGGTATCAGAAACAGGGACGTCAGCAACAGGAACGTCGGACACAGTCGCGTCAGCAATAGGGGCGTCGGAAGCAGCGGCGTCGGAAACACTATGGGCGGTCGTGGGTTCCGAGCCCGGGATATGCAGGCCGAGTCGCGCGGTCGATTTGCGTGGCGGCAGCACGCGGCGCGGCTGGCCACGCGCGATCGCCCGACGCTCGGCCCGGCGCTCGGCGGGCGGGGCCTCCCAGTGTTCCGGCCGCGCCTGCACCCAGCGTCGACTGCGCCACGCGAACGGAATGTGCACGGCGTAGGCCGCCACCAGGATGATCATCAGCACGTACGGGTAGGTGAGCAGCAACGCTGCGCCGATCGCGACGAGGATCAACAGGCCCGCAAGCTTGCGCGGATGCACAGACGATGTCTTGAGCGATGCCGTCGGAACCCGACTGACCGCGAGCAGCGCCACCACGACCAACCACAATCCGACGACCAGCGGTGAGGTCCACCATCCGTCGCCGAACTGCTGGGCGAGCCCGATCGGCAGCAGGGCCACCAGAGCTGCTGCCGGCGCGGGGACGCCGACAAAGAAGTCACGGGTGTAGCCGGGGGCATCGGTGTCGTCGAGCAGGGTGTTGAATCGTGCGAGCCGCAACACGATCGCGCAGCAGTAGATCAGCGCGAATCCCCAGCCGAGGTCCTGACCTTGCAGCAGATACAGGTACACGATCAGCGCAGGCACGACGCCGAAGTTGATGGCGTCGGCGAGTGAATCGATCTCGGCGCCGATCTTGGTGGTCGCGCCCATCAGCCGGGCCACGCGGCCGTCGATGCCGTCGAGCAGTGCCGCGGCGACGACGAGTGCCATCGCAAGGTCGACGTTGTCGTTGATGACAGCGCGTACCGCCGTCAACCCCGCGCAGATGGCGAGAATCGTCAGCGCCGACGGTACGAACATCCGCCCCGCGGCCGCCTGTCGCCGCAGTCTGCTCTGCTCATCGTTCGACGTCGTGCGCCGAGGAACACGACGACGCGTCGACCTCATCGACGGATTGCGGTAGTGCAGCGGGGTGCGGTCTACGCCCGCACGATTGTTGGTCGGCATGTCACCCGCCGTCGCCGACGCGGGTGGTTTCCGGGGTGTTCAGTGTCGCGAGTGCGGTCTCGGCGCCGACGGTGCGCTGCCCGACCAACACGCGTTGCTTCGTGCCCGGCGGCAGGTAGACGTCGACGCGTGAGCCGAACCGGATGAGTCCGTACGTGTCGCCGATGGAGAGGTGATCGCCGACCTTCGCGGTGCAGACGATTCGACGTGCCAACAGACCGGCGATCTGCACGACGACGATGTCGGAGTCGCGGGGTGTCGGGTCTGGATCGGCTGCGCCGCCAAGATCGTGTGCGCCGTCGGGATTGTCTGCGCCGTCGGGATTGTCTGCGTCGTCGGGGCGGACGACCATCGTCGTGCGCTCGTTTGCCGAACTCGCTTCCGGGAGATCGGCGGACACGAATGAGCCGGGCGTATGCGTTACCGACAACACCCGACCGCTGATCGGAACGCGCTGCACGTGGACGTCGAAGATCGACAGGAATGTCGAGACGCGGGGTCGGGGTTGGTCGCCGAGGCCCGATTCCGGCGGCGGGGCGGCGTCGTCGACGAGGCTGACGATTCCGTCGGCCGGAGCCACCACGACGCCAGGCTCGGTCGGCGGAACCCGTGAGGGGTGCCGGAAGAAGGCTGCGCAGGCTCCTGCCGCGGCGGTTGCGGGCACCGCAACCCACCGATGTCGTCGACCTAACACCGCCACCGCCGATGCCGCAGCGACGAACGGCAGTCCCGCCGGATGGGTCGGGGGAAGGGTCTCGCGTGCGAGTGCGACGAGGTGCGTCGGAGTCAGGCCGGAGCGGATCGGACCGTCGGATTCGGTTGCCGGATGTTGTGCTGATGCGTCCGGTCGCGGGCGCCTGGCCACCTGATCATCCTCCCGAGTCGGTCGCGCCGGAATTGCCCGTCGCGTCCGTACAGCTTAGCGATGCCAGACATCCGCGGCTGTGGGGTCCGGGGGTCGCGGACGTCACAGAACGACGACGTCGACGTCCGAACCCGCAGGCAGTGCGGTGATCTCGGGTGGGATGTCGATCAACGCGTTCGAACCCGCGAGAAAACGCAGATGATGCGACCCGGGAGGACCGATCGGCTCGACGACCGGCCGCCCGTCGGCATCTGGCCGCGCTGTGTCGACGACGCCGCGCATGAACTGCCTCTTGCCCTCGGGCGATCGAATGTCGCTGCCGAGTGTGGCTGTGACGTGCGGACGGTCGGGTGGCAGTCCCATCGCCGCGCGCAGGGGTTGGCGGATGAACACCTCGAACGACACGAGCGAACTGACCGGGTTTCCCGGCAACGTGATGATCGGGACCCGACGACCGGCCGGGTCGAGGTGATGACCACAGCCCTGCGGCATTCCGGGCTGCATCGCCACCTTCACGAACTCGACCGGCCCGCCATGCTCGGTAGATCGACCGCCGAGCGCGTCCTTGACCACCTCGTAGGCCCCGGCGCTCACGCCGCCGGAGGTGATGATCAGATCGGCGTCGGCCGACGCCTCGTCGAGGCGCTCGAGGAAGTCCGCGACGTCGTCGGGGACGAAGTGGATGTGCCGTGCCAGCGCGCCGGCCTCGGTGAGTGCTGCTGTGAGCATGGCGCCGTTGGATTCGTAGATTTGCCCGTGCTGCAACGGTTTTCCCGGCTCGACGAGCTCGGAGCCGGTCGACAGCACCACCACGCGAAGGCGTCGGGCAACCGCGACGTTGGCGAGGCCGAGCGCCGAGAGGAGTCCGATCTGCGCCGCCCCGAGGACCGTGCCCGCGGGCAACGCGACGTCGCCGTGCGCGATGTCGGAGCCCGCGCGCCGAATGTGCTTTCCCACCTCGACGCTCGAGCTGAACCCAACCGTCGAGTCGGGCACGTGGTCGACCGAGAAGTCGCCGTCGGTGAGCTCCACCGGCACAACGGCGTCGGCGCCGTCTGGCATCGGTGCGCCGGTCATGATTCGCGCGGCCGTGCCCGGCGCGAGTGTCACCAAGCCTGTGCGGCCGGCGGGAATGTCGTCGACGACGGGCAGCCGAATCGGCTCTGCAGCACTGGCACCGGCGATGTCGGTTGCACGCACCGCGTATCCGTCCATCGCGGAATTGTCGAAGGCAGGCATCGCGAATGCCGCGACGGAATCGTCGACGGTGGCCATACCCAGCGCATCGGCAACCGCGACGCGAACGGTTTCCGGAGGTCCGAACAGCTCGCTGACGATCTTCTGATGCTCGGCGACGGAACGCATTGGCCCAGCATGCCATGTGAATCGGGCCCGTCCTGCGCTCGCGCCCGACGGGCACTAGATTCGATGCATGACGCTGGGGCTGCTGCTCGACATCGACGGGGTGATGGTCACCTCGTGGCATGCGCTGCCCGGCGCCGTCGAAGCGATCGAAGAACTTTCCGAGCGCGGCTACCCGCGAATGTTCTTGACCAACACCACATCACGGTCGCGATCACAGATTGCGGAGGCGCTCGGAAACTGCGGATTCGAGGTCGAGCCCGAGGAGATCCTCACCGCTGCCAAACTCACCGCCGAATTCCTGGCCCGCAACTATCCCGGCAAGCTCGCCTGGGTGCTCAACGAGGGACCGATCGCCGAGGACATGACCGGCGTGCCCCTCACCGACGACCCGGACGAAGCTCAGGTCATCGTTCTCGGCGGCGCCGGACCCGTGTTCACACACACTGCGCTGTCGACGGTGCTCGAGAAGATGCTCGCCGGAACCCCGGTCGTCGCGATGCACCGTTCGATGATCTGGTCGACGGCGCGCGGGCTCTCGATTGACACCGGCGTCTACCTCGAGGGCCTCGAGAAGGCCTCGGGACGAAAGATCCGCGCGATCGGCAAGCCGTCGCCGCTGGGCTTCCGCGCCGCCGTCGAACTCATGAATCTCGAGCCGACCCAGGTGGTGATGGTCGGCGACGACATGCACAACGACATCCTCGGCGCCCAGGCCGCCGCACTCATGGGCGTGCTGGTGCGCACTGGCAAGTTCCGCGAGGACGCCCTGCGCGCCCTGCAGCGCGACGAGTTCGGGCCGGTACCCGACCACGTCATCGACTCCCTCGCCGACCTCCCCGCCCTGATCGAGAAGCTCGACGGCACCTGAGCCTGCCCACTCGACTGTCTGGGGCGTCGACTGGGCGCTGTATCCCGTCGACTGGGCGCTCGAGAGCGTCGACTGGGCGCTCTATCCCGTCGACTGGGCGCTCAGGCGGCCCGGGCGGTGCTCGATTCCGCGGCGCGCTTGATCTTGCCGAGGGTCTCGGCCATCCCGACCTTGAGCTCCTCCTCGAACGAGTCGGAGCCGCCGAAGACGAGGTCGACGAGCGTCGACGACACCTTGGTGGTCTTGCCGCCCGCGGCTTCGCGACGTTCCGTCACCGTCACGCCGCCCGACTGGTTCGGCTCGATGGTGTAGCTCCACACCGTGTGGTTCTCCGCGACGCGGAACCCGATCTCCTGGTTGGGTGCGAACCGCACGACCTTCGACGTCGTCGGCCAGACGAGCGGCCCGCGGCGGTTGATGTTGACGGTACGGGTGCCCAGCTTCACCGGCCCGCCGATGATGAACATCTTGGCGCACTGCGGACTCCACTCACCCATGCGGGCGAGGTCGGAGATCACGGACCAGACCTGCGTGGGCGTGGCGTCGATGTCGATGGACTCTTCGATCAATGCGGCGGTCATGGTTCCCCCGGGTTGTGCGTCGCGAACGGTCGATGGCCGACGGTGTCGCCGGTCACAGCTCGCATCACCCTAGAACGCCTATTGTCGGACAGTCAATAACACTCAGACGATCAGCACGGTCCCGATCATCGCCGCGACGCCGACGAACACGGCCGCAGAGATCCAGCCGGCGGGATGCGCGTCGTTCTCGAGCAGGATGGTCCCGAGCTTGCCGGGCGTGAGCCAATCGATGAGCACGAACGACCACATCATCACCGCGATGGTCAGCACCGCGTAGGCGAGCGTGTAGAGCAGCGCCTTCCACAACACGAGGGTCACCGTGTCGACCACCGAAGCGACCAGCACGAACGCGATTCCGACGACCATCGACGTCGTCAGGATCATCGCGTTGCGGTTGTTGTCCACCCAGACGAGCTGCCGAAGCCGGCCCGGAGTCACGAGGTCGAGGGCACCGAACCCGACGACCATGAGCGCAACCCCCAGGAGGCTGAAAGACGCACCCCAGGCCAGATTGGTGCCGAACACTGCGTCCACCTGTGATCTCCCCTCGTCGCCGACCCTGTGGTCGGTGCGTGGTCGCCGGTGCACGCGGGCGCGACACCCACGAAAACCCTAACCCGCGACGACCCCCGCGAGCCCGAGGTTCTCACGCAGTGTCCGACCGGGATATTCGGTCCGGTACACGCCGACTTCTTGAAGTTCGGGAATCACGTCGTCGACGAAGCGGTCGAGGCCGCCGGGAGTGACGTGCGGAACGAGGATGAAACCGTCACTCGCGTCGGCCTGCACGAACCGGTTGATCTCGTTGGCGACGGTGCGCGCCGATCCGACGAACGCCTGACGCCCCGTGACCTCGATGATCAGCTCACGCGTCGTGAGCTTCTTCGACTCGGCCAACGCGCGCCAGCGAGCTGCGACGTCGCGCGGGTCCTCGTGGATACGCACACTGGCCCGACCCTTCGCGACGGTGTTCTCACCGGGTAGCGGGTCGATGCTCGGCAGCGGGCCGTCGGGATCGTGGTCGTGCAGGTCGCGGTTCCAGAGTTGCTCGAGGAATTTGATCGCTGTCTGCCCACTGACCTGCGCGAGTCTGATCTCGTGCGCGAGTTCGGCGGCGTCGGCATCGGTATCTCCGACGACGAACGTCGCTGCGGGCAGGATCAGCAGATCGTCCGGTGTCCGCCCGTGTGCGGCGAGGCGTCCCTTGACGTCGGCGTTGAACGCCTTGCCGTCGTCGAGCGTCGAGTGTCGCGAGAAGATCGCGTCGGCGCGTGCGGCTGCGAACTCCCGACCCTCGTTCGAATCGCCCGCCTGGAAGATCACCGGTCGTCCCTGCGGGCTGCGCGGCACCCCGAACGTGCCGCTGATGTCGAACTGCGAGTCGAGGTGCGCGAACTGTCCGGCATGGGGCCTGCGTAGGAATTCGCCAGAGGACCGATCGGCGACGATGTCGTCGCTTTCCCACGAATCCCACAGTTCCACAGCGTTTTCGAGAAACTGCCGAGCCCGCACGTAGCGCTGATCCGCGGGAAGGTATCCGCCGCGTCGGAAGTTCTCGCCGGTGAACGCATCCCACGACGTCACGACGTTCCAGGCGGCTCGACCGTCGGAGAGGTGGTCGAGCGACGCGAATTGCCTTGCCACCTCAACGGGTTCGTTGAACGTCGAGTTGATCGTCCCGGCGAGTCCGAGATGTTCGGTGACTGCGGCGAGTGCGGCCAGAATCGTGAAGGTGTCGGGTCGTCCGACGACGTCGAGGTCGTAGATCTTGCCGTTCTGCTCGCGCAGCCTGAGTCCCTCGGCGAGGAAGAGGAAGTCGAACAGTCCGCGCTCTGCGGTCTGCGCGAAGCGCGTGAACGACGAGAACTCGATGTGACTCCCGGCGGCGGGATCACTCCAGACTGTGGTGTTGTTGACGCCGGGAAAGTGCGCCGCGAGGTGTACCTGTTTGGTCATCGGACACCGCCTGACACGGTCGTACGTGAGTATCGATTGATGGGATGGCGCAGACCCAAGGTCTCCCGAAGGGTGTGTGCTCCTGAGGTTTTGGCCTCTGGGTCGACGATCAAACCGCGTCGACGCAGCTCGGGCGCGAGGTCGTCGGCGATCAGGCGAAGGTCGTGCCCGATCGCGGCCGGATGCAGCCGGACGCCGTGTGCCGCACCTGCGCGCTCTTCGATGAGGTCGGCCAATCCTGCTGCGGTACCGACGAATTCCTGTGTGCCATCGTCGAAGTGGGTGCCGAGCCAGTCGTCGTACTGCGCTCGACGACCAGCCGCCGACGCCTGTGTGTCATCGAGGTAGACGATGAGATCGTCGTAGAGTCGCAGGTCTTCTCGGCGACTGATGTCCGACGCTGCGAGTACCGTGTCGAGAGTCGCGCGATCATCCGGATTGGTGAAGAACCCGATATCGGCGCTGCCGCTGAGCAATTCGAGCGATGCCTGGTCGCCCGCCGAGACCGTTGTCGCGATGAGAGGTTGTCCCTGCGGTGGTCGTGGTGTGATCGACGGTCCACGCACGGAGAAGAACTCGCCCTCGAAGTCGATGTAGTGCAACCGATCCCGGTCGATGAAGCGACCGGTCGCGACGTCGCGGATCTCGGCGTCGTCCTCCCACGAATCCCACAGTCGGCCGATCACCTCTGCGTATTCGGCGGCTTCTCGGTGCAGCGCAGCACGATCCGACGCCACCTCGACGTCGCGACGCCCGAACAGTGAGACATTCTCGGGCCGATCGTCGACGGCCAGCACGACGCCTGCGCGTCCACCGCTGACGTAGTCGAGCGTGGCAATCGCCTTCGACGTGTGGAACGGCTCGGTGTGCGTCACCGTCACAGTGGGCAGCAGCCCGATTCGCGGGGTGAGCGGCGCGATACGTGCCGCAATCAGCACGGTGTCGAGCCTGCCGTTGACGAGGTCGGTACGCAACGGCGGCGCGGCGGCCGACGACTCGCCGGGCAATAGCGGCCGAGGCTCGAATCCGTCGTCGAGGGTGACGAGATCGGCTCCCGCGCGTTCGGCGGCGACGATCGCGTCGCGCCAGTAGCTCGCGCTGAACAGTGCGTCCGGTCTGGCCTCCGGGTCTCGCCAGGCGGCCGGATGTCGACCGGCGCCACGCAGTCCGATGGCCAACGACAGCGTTGATTCACTCACGACTCGTCTCAACGGTCGGCCCGCTCGGGCCTCTTCCCGACCGCGGCCAAAAGATCAGCGTGAGCGCAACCGTTCTCCCTATCGGCGATCGGGTGCTTACTGGGACATTGCGGACTGGGAACAGAGCTGCCGAAATTCGAGCTGCGGGAGTGACGATGAGCTGGTTGTCCAAGGTAGGTGTGTTGTCGCAGATGGTCGACGCGCATCACCAGATGCTGTTGCGCGGAGCCGCCGGCCTGACGCCCGAATCGTCGGCGGCCTACTACCCCGGATTCGGCGACGTCGACCCGAGCGTCGGCACACAGACCGCTCACACCAACCCCCAGCGCGCCCGCCGATGACCGCGGAACGCACTGCGCCGCTGCCCCTCTCAGTCCTCGACCTTGCGCCGATCAGTGACGGGTCGACTCCCGCAGAGGCGGTGCGGCGCAGCATCGCGCTGGCGCGCGCCGCCGAGGAGTGGGGCTACCGACGGTTCTGGCTCGCCGAACACCACTTCGTCTCGGTCGGTTCGTCGTCGACCGCCACGCTGATCGCCCTGGTCGCTGCCGCGACCGAATCGATTCGGGTCGGCAGTGCGGCAGTGCAACTCGGACATCACACCGCGGCGTCGGTCGTCGAGGCGTTCGGCACCATCGACGCCGTGTTTCCCGGCCGCCTCGACCTCGGGCTCGGGCGGTCGGGGCAACGGCGCACCGAAGCACTCGCCGCGGCGGCGGCTGCGCCCAAGGGGCCGAAGGGGCCGCCACCCGCGGCCGAACCCGAACGCGTCGTCGACGGCCTGCTCCTACCCGAACCATTCGTCCTCGCGGGCATTCTGTCGTCACCGCTGATCGGTGCCACCGCAGCGGCACTGGAGTTCGAGGGCGCCGCGCAACCCGACTTCGCCGACGCCGTGTCCGACATCCTCGCGTTGCTGGACGGAGGGCTGCGCGTCGGAGACGTCGAATTGCACGCTGTCCCAGGCGAACACGCCGACGTCGAGGTCTGGGTGTTCGGTAGCAGCAAGGGGCAGAGCGCGCAGGTCGCAGGTGCTGAGGGTCTACCGTTCGTCGCGAACTATCACGTCAGTCCCGCAACGGTTCTCGAGGCGGTCGAAGCCTACCGGGCCAACTTCCGTCCGTCGGCCCGACTGTCCGAGCCGTACGTGGTGGTGTCCGCAGACGTCGTCGTTGCCGAAGATGATTCGACCGCAACGCATCTCGCGTCGACCTACGGTCACTGGGTGCACGACATCTGGACCGGTCGGGGAGCGCAACCCTACCTCGATCCCGATAGCGCCGCGCCGCTGACCGATGAGCAACGTGCGGTTGTCGACGACCGGATTCGGACTCAGTTCGTGGGCTCGCCGTCGACCGTCGCCGAACGACTCGACACGCTGGCACGCGTCACCGGCGCCGATGAGCTCGTGATCACCAGCGTCACACACGATTTCGACGACCGACTGCGCTCGCACCAGCTCCTGGCAGCAGAATGGGGGCTCACCGACTCACGTCGATGAACCCCCATCTGGTGCGAACCTAGTTGACGGTCACCATCTCGTAATCGCCGAGCTTGCCGGCGAGGACACCGAGGTGTTCGTCAGCGTCGCCGAGGGTGCGAGAGATCGCGGTCAGGCGTGCAACGTAATGTCCCACAGGGTATTCCGCTGTCATGCCGATGCCGCCGTGCATCTGGATCGCTTCCTGGCCCACCTTGCGCGCCGAGCGGCAGATCTGCAGCTTCGTGCGGCTGTAGACCGACGGGTCGTCGACCTCGTCGTTGAGCGAAGCCGTCGCGTACAGGCTCATGCTGCGTGCCAGCTCGAGTGCCACGTACACGTCCGAGGCGCGCTGCGTGAGCGTCTGGAACGTCTTGAGCGGTACCCCGAACTGCTTGCGCGACTTGAGGTATTCGGTCGTCAGTTCCATCGCGCGTTCCATCGCGCCGACTGCCTCGGCGCACTGAGCCGTCTGCGCGAAGATGTCCGCGTAGGCGATCGCGTCGGACTGATCGCCCTCGGCCAGTTCGATCGCCGGGGCGTTGGCAAAGCTCACCCGGGCGGCTCGACGGTCGTCGTAGGTGCGGAACCCGTCGACGGTCACACCCGACGCATCGGCGTCGACGAGGAACAGTCCGATGGTTCCGTCGGCGCGGCGTGCGCTGACGACGAACTTCTGTGCCACGTCGCCAGCGAGGACGGGGTACTTCACTCCATCGAGAGTGACGCCGTCGCTGGCGCCGGTCGCCGTGGTGGCGACTGCCGCTGCGGGCCAACGATCTTCGGGTTCGGCGTGTGCGTATCCGAGCAGCAGCCGTCCCTCCGACACCTCTGTCAGCAGGCTGGTGCGGCGATCACCCGACGCGACCCTGTCGATGACGACGCCCGGCAACAACGCGCCGTACAGCAGTGGCTCGGGTGCGAGGCTGCGACCAACCTCGCCCATCAGTGCGCTGACCTCGACCGGCCCCGCGCCGGTGCCGCCCGCGTCCTCGCTGAACGGCAGTCCGAGGATGCCGATCTCGGCAAGCGATTCCCAGATCGACGCCGACCAGCCGGTGTCGGTCTCCGACACCGCGCGGATCTTCTCGATGTCATAACTCTTGAACACGCTGCGGACGGTGTCGCGCAGCAGTGACTGCTCTTCGGTGAGCTCGAAATCCATTGTGTTACTCCAGGTGTGGTTGTCGGGCTACAGACCGAGGATCGACGACGAGATGATGCTGCGCTGGACCTCCGACGAACCGCCGTAGATGGTCACCTTGCGGTAGTTGAGGTATTCGGGCACCGCAAGCTGCGCCCAGTCGGGTGTTCCGACACCCGGCGCGTCAACCGCCAGACCGCGCGCACCCGCAACATCTGCGAGCAATTCGGTTGCCGACTGCTGCAGCTCACTGCCACGCAGCTTGACCAGTGACGACACCGGATTCGGCTTGCCGTCGGCAGAGCCTGCGACGACGCGCAACTGGGTGACCTCGAGCGCGAGCAGTTCGGTTTCGAGTTCGGCGAGGCGCGCGGCGAACAGCGGATCCTCGAGCAGCGTGCCGGTCGCGGTCTTCGTCGCGGCGGCGAGCTTCTTGGCCTCGGCCAGCTTGGTCTTGGTCCAGCCGACACGTGCGATACCGGTGCGCTCGTTGCCGAGCAGGAACTTGGCGTAGGTCCAGCCGGCGTTCTCCTCGCCGACGAGGTTCTCGACGGGCACCTTGACGTCGTTGAAGAAGACCTCGTTGACCTCGACGCTGCCATCGATGAGCTTGATCGGACGCATCTCGATCCCCGGTGTGTCGAGATCGATGAGCAGGAAGCTGATGCCCGCCTGCTTCTTGACGTCGGGATCGGTGCGTACGAGGCAGAAGATCCAGTCGGCGTACTGCCCGAGTGTGGTCCAGGTCTTCTGGCCGTTGACGATGTAGTGGTCGCCGTCGAGGACGGCGCGGGTCTTGAGGGACGCGAGGTCGGAGCCCGCCTCGGGTTCGGAGAATCCCTGGCACCACCAGATGTCGAGGTTGGCGGTCTTCGGGAGGAACCGCTCCTTGATCTCCTGGGAACCGAACGTCGCGATGACCGGACCCACCATGTTGACGTTGAACGTCAGGGGATCGGGCACGAAGTTCAGGCTGAGCTGATCGTGATAGATGTTGCGCTGGATGGGCGTCCAGTCGCGGCCGCCCCACTCGGTCGGCCAGCCGGGCGTGGCCAGACCCTCGGCGTTGAGGATGCGCTGGGTGGTGACGATGTCGTCGGGCAGGTTCAGCGTGCCTGCGGCAGCACGCTGACGGATCTCCTCGGGGATCTTCGTCGTGAAGAAGCTCTGGAGTTCTTCGCGGAACTTCTGTTCATCTGAATCGAACTTCAAGTGCATGTAACCAGTCTTACCCTGTGGTACCTGTACTGCGAAAGTGCGGCCCCGCGAGATTCCTCCAGATCGTGATCTCGGCCACGCTGTCGCCGCATTCTGAGTCCTCATCGTAGTGAGGCGGGTCCGTGGCGTTCGGTAAGTGAGGACGCCTCAGGCGCGAACGCGATTGCTTCTGGTTCGCGTCCATGCGGTGACGAGTGCGCCGAACACGGTGACGGCGAGGACATAGGCGACGTAGCAGACGACGGTCTCCTGCAGACCGATGTGCGACACCACGAGTCCCGCGATCACTGCGGGAACACTGAAGGCGATATAGCTCGTGATGAAGACTGCCGAGAACACCTGCCCGCGCTGATGTGACGGGGTTTGGCTGCTCAGGTTGTCGAGTGCTCCCAGGAACGTAGCCGCGAAACCGGAACCCGCGATGATCGACCCGACGATGTAGAGCGGGAGCATCGAGGTGAGGACGCCCGCCAGGGAGATGATCGCGCCGCCGGCGAGTGCGGGATAGCCGTAGGTGAGTTTGGTACTGGCGTCCCAGGTGGTGATCGCCAGTGAGGTGACCGCGCCGGAAGCGAAGAATACGAACAGCACGGCGCCCGCGGCGCCGTGGTTGCCGATGCCGAATACACGCGCCACCACCGATGAACCGAGCGAGAGGTAGAGGCCTCCCATCGACCAGGTCGCCACGAATGCCGGGATTGCGGTGACGAACAGCTTCCGCAAAGCCGACGGCACGGACGCCTGCGGCGCGAGCGTTCGCCACAGGTGGCGGCGGGAATCGAAGCCGACGCGTTCCGATGTCTCCGGGATGATCAGAAGTGCGACAAGCAAAATCGCGAACACCGCCAGCGTCACCTCGTAGACGAGGAATCGCGGCGCGGGTGCGTACTGGACCAGCACGCCGGCAACGACGACGCCTGCCGCCAGTCCGAGTGTGGGTCCCGCGCCGGTGATCGCCGAGCCCAGTCGCTCCGACGGCTGCATGTCGACGACCGTGGCGGTCAGCGTGCCGATCGCCGCTCCCGTCGCGAGTCCCTGTAGGGCCCGTGCGGCGATCAGGAGTCCGACGCTGTCGGCGGCGACGAACAGCACCATGCTGCCGATGAGCAGCACGAGCGCGACCGCGAGAACCGGGCGTCGGCCGATGTGATCCGACAGCGAGCCGACGGTGAGCAGGCTGACCAGCATGGTTGCGACATAGATCGCGAACACCACGGTCAGGGTGAACGGCGAGAATCCCCATAACTGCTGGTAGACGGGGTAAAGGGGGGAGGGGGCTGCCGACGCGAACAGCACCGTGATCATGGTTGCGGTGACGATCCAGAAAGCGCGGTGCGGGTGCAGCGGCCGTGCGCCGCGGCGGCGTCGAGCGGTGTTCTCCAACGTTGCGGTCACGACCGTGTCTCCTAAGGCAAAGCTGGTTGCATTAAGGCCAATGTATGCGGCCGCTGTTCTAAAAGCAATGGGATTTGCAATAATGGTGACATGGCTGGAACGTCGCAGGCAACGGAGAGATCGTCGATGGAAGGCGCAGCGTCGACGACCGTTCCATCAACGGCCACATCGCACGGCAAGCGTCCCGGTGGCCGGAGCGCTCGCGTGCAGAGTGCGGTCTTCACGGCTGTCGGTCAGCTCGTGGGTAGTGGAGAGCGGGAGACGATGACCATCCCGCAGGTCGCCGAGCTGGCGGGAGTGAATCCCACAAGCATCTATCGACGCTGGGGGACCATCGGCGATCTGCTCGAGGAGGTCGCGGTCGCCGCGCTGACGCAGGGCGAGGAACTGCCCGATCACGGCACACTCGCCGACGACCTCGCCGACTGGTCGCGGATCATCGCCGCCGACATCAGCCGTCCGAAACGTCGTGCGTATCTGCGGGCGATGACGTCGGCTCGCGACGGCATCGTCGAGGTGTGTCCGTGCTGGGAGATCCGGCGGGAGCAGGCGACGGAGATGATCGACCGCGCCACCGCGCGCGGCGAGAGCGCACCCAGCGTGCCGCAGGTGCTCAACCACATCATCGCCCCGCTCTATCACCATGCGGTCTTCGCGCTGCCGATCGACGACGACTTCGCCACCGACCTCGCCGCCGACGTCATGGCCATGGTTCGGTGAGCTGGGGTTCGGTGAGCCGGGGTTCGGTGAACCGTTGCGAACTGATCGTGTCCTGACGGCGGTCCGCTGCCGCTAGGCTTCGGGCCATGCAGCACGTACATGCCTTCCGCGACGATGCGCTGGGCGAACTCGACGGGGTAGGTGTCGGTGCGGCCATTGCCGCAGGCGAGATTTCGGCGGTTGAAGCGGTCGACGCGGCGCTTGACCGCATCGACGCGGTGAACTCGACGCTCAATGCGGTCGCCTTCGACGATCGTGAGCGCGCCCGCACACGCGCCGTCGAGACCGATTTCGGTACGGGATCGTTCGCCGGGGTGCCCTCGATCGTCAAGAACAACACCGACTTTGCCGGGATTCCGACTCGTAACGGCTCTGCCGCTACTCCTGACACTCCCGCGTCGACCACCGAGCCGCTTCTCGAACAGTTCGTCTCCACCGGTGTGAACATCGTCGGTGCGTCCACCTTGCCCGCCTTTGGGCTCACCGCGACAACGGAGTTCGTCGACAGGCCGCCCACCCGCAATCCGTGGAACACCGAATTTTCCTGTGGCGCTTCGTCGGGAGGGTCGGCCGCCCTGGTCGCGGCAGGCGCGCTTCCGATCGCGCACGCGAATGACGGAGGCGGGTCGATCCGTATCCCCGCGGCTGCGTGCGGCCTGGTGGGTTTCAAGCCGAGTCGGGGACGGCTGTTGCTGACGGCGGAATCGAAGCAGATGCCGATCGACCTGATTGCCAACGGAATCGTGAGCCGCTCGGTGCGCGATACCGCACACTTCCTCGCCGATGCCGAAAAGTATTGGTCCGCCGGCGATCTTCCCGCCATCGGACTCGTGTCCGGTGAAAGTCGACGTCAGCTCCGCATCGCGATGATGACGGAACCGATCACCGGACAGTTGCTCGACCGCGACACCGAGACCGCCGTCGCAGGCGTCGCCGAACTGCTCGAGTCGCTCGGGCACGGCGTCGAACATGTGCCGGTCCCCGTCGACAGGCGATACGTCGACGATTTCACCGAGTACTGGGCGCTGCTGGCCTTCTTCATCGACCACTTCGGAAAACGGTCCTACGGCAAGGGATTCGAGCGATCACAGCTCGATGCGTTCACGCGCGGACTGTCGCGGAAGTATCTGCGTCGCATGTGGCACACCCCCGCGATGATCCGCGCGCTCACACGCTCCACCGCGACGTTTCGGGAGATGTTCACGCGATTCGACGTGGTGCTCTCGCCGACGCTCGCGCACACCACTCCGGAGATCGGATACCTCAACCCCGCAGGCGATTTCGACGTCGTCTTCGAGCGGTTGATGCGATACGTCTCGTTCACGCCGATCAACAACACCTCCGGTACGCCCGCAGTCAGCCTGCCGCTGGCACAGTCGTCGACGGGATTGCCTGTGGGAGTGCACTTCTGCAGCGACATCGGTGATGAACGGACGCTGCTGGAGCTGGCATACCAACTCGAGGCGGCCCGGCCGTTCGCACGGATTCAGGACGCGCGCACGACGGCCGGCTGAGCCTGCCTGTTCACCGCACGATGCCGGGCACTCGATCGTCGATCGAGTGCCCGGCATCGCTGGTCCTACGAGGCTGTACGGCTCCGCTATATCAGTGCGCCACAGCCTTTTCGGCGCCGATCCCGGTGAGCGAACGCACCTCCATCTCCGCATTGCGTTCCGGAGTGCCCCGATCCTTGGGCGCTGTCAGCGTTCCGACGATCCCGAGCAGGAACGCGACCGGGATTGCCACGATCCCCGGGTTCTCCAGCGGGAACCACGCGAAATCGGAGCCGGGAAGCATCGACGTCGACTTACCCGACACTGCCGGTGAGAAGATGATGAGGATCAACGTCAGCCCGAGCCCGCCGTAGATGCTCCACAGCGCACCGCGGGTGTTGAATCGCTTCCAGTACAGCGAGAACAGGATCGTCGGCAGGTTGGCTGCCGCCGCGATCGCGAACGCGAGCGCCACGAGGAAGGCGACGTTCTGACCGTTGGCGAGGATGCCGAGCACGATGCCGAGCACACCGAGAGTCACCGCGGCCATCCGTGATACGCGCACCTGGTCGGCCTCACTTGCCTTGCCGCGCTTGATGACACTGCCGTAGATGTCGTGCGCGAAGGACGCCGACGCGGTGATGGTCAATCCCGCGACGACGGCGAGGATCGTCGCGAACGCGACCGCGGAGATCACTCCGAGCAGGATGACGCCACCGAGTTCGAAGGCCAGTAGCGGTGCTGCGGCGTTCTCCTTGCCTGCTGCGGCCATGATGCGGTCCGGACCGACAATCGCAGCAGCGCCGTAACCGAGCACGAGCGTGAAGAGGTAGAACGCGCCGATCAGAGCAATTGCCCAGACAACGGAGCGTCGAGCCTCCTTGGCGGTGGGAACCGTGTAGAAGCGCATCAACACATGCGGGAGCCCCGCGGTGCCGAGCACGAGTGCAACAGCCAACGAGATGAAGTTGATCTTTGATTCCACCGAGCCGCCGTATTTGGCTCCGGGCGCGAGCACGTCATGCGAGGCGATCTTCTCACTCGACGACCCCGAAATGGCATGCTGCGCAGAGCCGAGGATCTCCGAGAAGTTCATCCCGAACTTGCCGAGCACCATGAGGGTCATGATGGCCGCGCCCGCAATCAGCAGGACGGCCTTGATGATCTGCACCCACGTGGTTCCCTTCATGCCGCCGACGAGCACGTAGACGATCATCAGTGCGCCGACCACGGCGATCACGATCGACTGGCCGGTGCGCGATTCGACGTCGAGGAGGAGCGCAACGAGGCCTCCGGCGCCCGCCATCTGCGCCAGCAGATAGAACAGGGAGACGACCAGCGTCGAGATCGCGGCGGCGAGACGGACGGGGCGTTGCCTCAATCGGAAGCTGAGCACATCTGCCATGGTGAACTTCCCTGTGTTGCGCAGTAATTCGGCAACGAGGAGAAGCGCGACCAGCCATGCGACGAGGAATCCAATGGAGTACAGGAAGCCGTCGTAACCGTAGACGGCGATGGCACCCGCGATGCCGAGGAAGCTCGCCGCAGAGAGGTAGTCACCCGCGATCGCAATTCCGTTCTGCGGGCCGGAGAATGCTCGGCCACCGGTGAAATAGTCTGCGGCAGTCGAGTTGTTTCGGCTCGCGCGGATTACCACGAACATGGTGATCGCCACGAACGCGGCGAAGATCGCGATGTTGGCGACGGGGTTCCCGACCGTTCCGGCGGCGAGATGCACTGTGGCTGAGGAGTTCATCGAGTCGCCCCCTCATCGGTGCCCTGTGTGGCGTTGGAGCTCTGTGTGGCATCGGCGCCCTGGCCGGTGGCCGCGCACTCCGTGTCCATTTCCTCGCGGAGAGCGGCCGCCCTGGGGTCGAGCTCACGATTGGCAAACCGCACGTAGGCCCCGGTGATGACGAAGGTCGAGACGAACTGCAGCAGACCCAGAATCAGCCCGACGTTGATGTTGCCCCAGACCGGAGTGGCCATGAAGTCGTGCGCGAAGGCGCCGAGGGCCACGTAGAGGCCGTACCAGATGAGAAAGAACGCAGTCATCGGAAAGACGAACCGGCGCAACGTCGTACGAAGATCCTGAAACTGGTCACTGCGCTGCATGTCGATGAACTGTTGCCCCGTCGGCGCGGAATGCGCTTCGGGTACGTGCTCTGTGGTTGACACCGTGCCTCCGAAAGAACTCGTGTGATGTGGATACCCGTCAACTCTCGAAGAGACGGAGATCACTCACAAGAGGTGTCGCAGGTCACACGATGAAGACCGCGAATCGTGCGCCGAGCGGTCGTTGCGCGCCGACGAACGGTTGCCCCATGGGCGTCGTCACATGCTCGTACAACCTTGTCGCCGCGGTGTCATGGCTCCTCTGGCACCCGTTCGACGCTCAGGCCGAGCCGTTCCGGCACATGCATCCGCGCGAAGATCTGCGACACATCGGCGACCCTGTGGCGGTGGGTCATCGCGCTCACGCAGATCATGGTCACAAAGGCGAGTGGAACGGTGACAGCGGCTGGGTAGCCGATGATCGCCGACGGCCAGCCGTTGCCGACCTCGTCGTCCACGACGTCCGCGATCGCCAGTGACGTCGCGATACCGGACGACAGCCCGCCAACGGCAAGGCCCGCGATGGCGCCCGCGGGCGTCAACCCGCGCCACCAGATTCCGAGTACGAGAAGCGGACACAGCGTCGACGCGGCGATGGCGAAGACGAACCCGACTGTCCGCGACAGTTCGAGATCTGACGCGGCGAACGAGATGACGATCGCGAGTGCACCACCGATCGCGGCTGCGAGTCGAAAGTCGCGGACCCGACCTGGCAGCACGTCGGTCGACAGGGCCCCTGCAACGCTGATGAGCAGACCGGACGACGTAGCGAGGAACGCCGCGATGGCGCCCGCCGCGACCAGCGCGGCGAACAGTTCGCCGAGAATGCCTCCGACCGCTGCGCTCGGGAGCAACAGCACCGCGGCGTCGGCGGTTCCGGTGATGAGGAGTTGGGGGACGTACACCCGGGCAAGCACGCCGAGGAGCAGGGGGAAGAGGTAGAACACGGCGAGCAGGACGATGACGGTCACCGCGGTTCGACGCGCCGAGCGTCCATCCGGATTGGTGTAGAAGCGCACCAGCACGTGCGGCAGCCCCATCACTCCGAGGAACGTCGCGACGATCAGCGAGAAGACGGCGAAAAGTGCGTGCGGGCCACCGAATCCGCCGCCGGACGCGAGCCATCTCTGGCCTGTCGACGGTGCGCCTGCCACAACGGGCGTCGCTGCTCCCGCGCGCAGGTGGATCGTGCTCCCCGCCGCAACGGTGTGTTCACCCGCCGACGCAAACGGTGCGTCGTTGACGGGCTGGCCGTCGATGACGCCTGTCACTTCGACACCGTCGGTTTCCGGTACTGCCACAACCACATCCGTGGTGACGTCGACCGTCGTCGCTTCGGACACTCGAGGGGGTGCGGGTTCGCCCAGTGCGGGCCGATCGGCGAAGAACACCACGAGAAGCGCAATCGTCGGAATTCCGATAGCCGTCAGCTTGAGCCAGTACTGAAACGCCTGGACGAAGGTGATCGACCGCATGCCGCCGCCCACCACGTTCACGACGACGATCGCTCCGACGAGAACCACCCCCACCCACACGGGTGCGCCGAGCAGGATGTTCAAAGTCAGTCCCGCGCCTTGGAGCTGGGGAATCAGATACATCAGGCAGACCACGACGACGACAACCATCGCGGTCTGGCGTGCCGCTCGCGAACCGAGTCTGAACTCCGCGAAATCCGGCACCGTGTACGCACCGGATCGGCGCAGCGGTGCCGCAACGAACATCAACAGGCCGAGGTATCCCGCGGTGAAGCCGACCGGATACCACAGCGCATCGGCGCCGTACTTGGCGACCAGCCCCGCCACTCCGAGAAACGATGCCGCAGAAAGGTATTCGCCTGAGATCGCCGTTGCGTTGCGCCGCGAACTGACCGCGCGCGAGGCGACAAGGAAGTCAGAGGTCGTGCGCGACCTCCTGCCACCGTAGACACCGACCGCCACCGTCGCGAGCGCAGCGAGGAGCAGCGCCGCCGCGGTGACGATGCGAATTCCGTAGTCGGTCACGGGTTCTCGCCATCCTCGACGACCCCGTCGGTCACATCCTCAACGCCCGCGTCGGTGCCGCTGTCGACGCCCACGTCGGTGTCCTCCTCTATGAGTCCGAGAAAGTCGTCCTCGGCCTGCTCCGCGATCCGCACGTACACCCGGCCCACCAGATAGAGCAGTGGATAGATCAGCACACCGAGAACAAGCCAGTTCAGTCGGACGCCGGCAATCGTCGCCTCGCCCAACGTCGGAAAGACGGTGCCCAGCAACGGAATGGAGGCAATGAGCAGAGCCGTCGTGACGCCGAGCCTAAGCGCGAGACCGAGCTGGGCGCGCATCAGACCCCGCACCAATGCATCGCCGACCTCGGTTTGCTCCCGGACCTCGACGCGCGTGCGAACCCTCCTGGCACCCCGTCGCTGTGCCAGCACCACGCGCTCACGGCGGGGAGTCGACGGCTCGCTCATGTGTCGTCGCCGGACGGCGTCCGGTAGGCACGAAGGGGGTCGTGGACGAGGCGCTCCTTCAACTCCCGGGATTGACGTCGACTCACCGGAAGCTCTACGGCGGGCGACGCGCCGTTTGCCCGTACACAGACCAGGGTCTGAGATCCGCTGGTGCGCATTCCGCCGACCATCGGCAGATACACCAGGTACGAACGGTGCACGCGGCTGAAACCGTGCTCACGCCAACGGGATTCGAGCGTCGAAAGCGGGATTCGCACCAGGTGCGCGCCGGAGTCCGAATGCAGCCGGGCGTAATCGCCGACGGCCTCGACCCAGGAGATCGAATCACGCCTCACCAACGACGTCACTCCGGACAGCTCCACGGGGATCACATCGTCGCTGACGTCCTGACGTGACTCTGCACCGACAGCCGACTGCGCGGCAACCGCACGTTCGACGGCCTGCCCGAGCCGCTCCTCGCGCAGTGGCTTCAACAGATAGTCGACGGCGCCGACGTCGAACGCATCCACCGCGCGATCCTCGTGTGCCGTGACGAACACGATCGACGGCGGGTCGGAGTAGTTGCCGAGCACACGGGCCAGTTCGATTCCCGAGAGCCCAGGCATATTGATGTCGAGAAAGATCGCCTCCACCGAGTTCTCGGCGAGTTCGCGCAGAGCGGCGGTGGCGTCACCCGCGCGGATCACCTCGCCGACATCTGTTCGCCGTTCGAGCAGGTACACCAGCTCGTCGAGCGCCGGAGGTTCGTCGTCGACGGCGAGAACGGTCAGGGTCATCGCGGGTTCGCCTCCTGCGTCGGCGGTGCTGGGTGCGTCGGCGACTGCTCAACACGCACACCTGCGCGAAATTTCGGCACCCGCATGGTGACCTTCGTGCCGGCACCCACACCTGTCTCGACCACTAGACCGTAGTTGTTTCCGAACGCAGCGCGCAGGCGATGGTCGACGTTGGTCAGCCCCACCCGCGCGCCCGAGGTCTCCTCCGTGGGTTCGGTCGACGTCGCGTCGAGTGCGTCGATATCTCCAGAGCGCAGCAACTCCGGGTCCATTCCCACACCGTCGTCCTCGACGGCGATGACGCAGTCGGTGCCCTCGTCGCGGGCGGTGATCGAGATCGTTCCACCACCTCGCGCCGCGACGCCGTGCCGCACCGCGTTCTCCACCAAGGGTTGGAGGGCGAGGAAGGGGAGTACCACGCCGAGCACCTCCGGGGCGACCTGCAGCCGCACGTCGAGCGCCGAGCCGAAGCGAGCACGCTCGAGCGTGAGGTAGCGGTCGATGTTGCGCAGTTCGTCGGCCAGCACCGTGTACTCGCCCGCGGCGCGGAAGGAATAGCGGGTGAAGTCGGCGAAGTCGAGGATCAGCTCGCGTGCGCGGTCCGGATCGGTTCGTACGAACGACGCGATGGTGCTCAACGCGTTGTAGATGAAATGCGGACTGATCTGTGCGCGCAGTGCGAGAACCTCCGCGCGGTCCAGACGAGCTCGTGACGCGTCGAGGTCTGCGAGCTCGAGTTGACTCGACCCATAGCGCGCGACCTCCGAGATCGCGCTCAGCATGCCCGGACCCGGTAGCCGTACGGATGCGACGACGAGTACACCGACGGCGACGTCGTCCACCACGAGCGGCTGGGCGATCAGCGCACGTATGCGCGCGTCGACGCCGACAGGATCGCGGAGCAACACGTGCCGCAGTTCTTCACCCGCGGTCGCGGCGATGTCGTCGGCCCGACTCAGCAGTCGTTCGTCCCAGATGTGCGGCTCGTCGTGGGCGAGCCGTGTGCCATCCGCGTCGTACAGAGCGATCGCATCGGTGGCGGTGAGGGTTCGCAGCGGTCCGAGCGCCTCCTGCGCCGACTCGGTTGTCAGACCTCGCCGCAACGGGCGGGCGGCCCGCGACGCGGTGTTCAGCGTGGAGTGCACAGCGCGTTCGGTGGGCGTCGCTACGACGCGGCGCGTTCGGAGCAGCACCGCGATCATCGCGATCGCGGCAATGACGAGCACCGCGATCAGTACACCCACACCATCAGACATCAGACATCGACCTCAACGGCGCCTCGGTGGGGTCGGTACTTCTCATGCGACCATTCTTGCGAGCATGCGAGCGGTGTGTGGCAGAAACGAGTGTCTGCGATGACGGATTTGCGGCGATGGATTTGCGATGACGGATTGTGCGGCGACGGACCAGGTGGGAGAGGAACTACGATGACGCTCCTGTGGGACCAGCACGCGTGTCTGCCGTTGCAACCCGACGCAGACGTCGGCTACCTGACCAGGTTCTCGCGACCGGGCACGACGTATGTCTCGGTCAACGTCGGCTACGCGCCACAGACCTATGCCGACTCGACAAACCTGTTGGCGCACTTTCGTTCTGCCATCTCGCGCCGCGGTGACCTGAGGGTTGTCGCATCGCTCGACGACATCGACGCCGCGGGTGACCGCGGGCAGATCGCCGTCGGCTTCGATCTCGAGGACTCCAACCCGCTCGACGGCGACCTCGACAACGTCCACCGCTTCGTCGAACTCGGCGTGCGCACCATGCTGCCCACCTACAACCACGCCAACGCGGCGGGTTGCGGGTGTCTGGACGCCACGGACGCCGGACTCACCGCATGGGGGCGGCGGCTGGTGGCCGAAATGAACTCTGCCGGAATGGTTCCCGACGGTTCACACTGCAGTGTCCGTACCGGCCTCGACCTGTGTGAGACGTCGACCAAGCCGGTGATCTACAGCCATTCGTGCATGCGCTCGGTCTGGGACCATCCGCGCAACATCACCGACGATCAGGCACGCGAATGTGCCCGCACCGGTGGTGTCGTCGGTATCACCGGCGTCGGAATCTTCCTCGGCCCCAATACGCCGACCCTCGACGCGATGACCCGCCACCTCGAATACGCCGTCGACCTCATCGGGATCGACCACGTCGGCGTCAGCACCGACCATTCGTTCGACGCCGCCGACTTTCTCGCCGAGATCCTCGACCACCCGGACTCCTTCGACGAGTCGTACACCCGGTGGGGGCCGATCCAGTGGATGGCTCCCGAGGTGTTCATCACCCTGGGGGCGCACCTGTCGCGGCGAGGCTGGGGCGACTCCGACATCGCAGCAGTGCTCGGCGGCAATTTTCGACGGGTGGCCGCGGCAAGCTGGTGACCCGTCGACTGTGCGCTCGGGACCGTGGCGGGTTCAAGGGATTGTGGCAACACCTATGGCTGAGTGTGTGAGGTTAGCAGTTCGGTGAAGGCTTCGGTGGGGG
>NZ_LZMI01000102.1:0-13190 GCF_001665475.1 Gordonia sp. 852002-51296_SCH5728562-b
TCGGCCCGGCGCAATTTGCGCACGATGTCCTCCGCCGAGTGACGCTTGCGTCCTGCCATGATCCTCATCGTCCCTTCTCCGCCCTCATCAGGGCAATCGGGACTCTAAAACAACCCGGACCGGTTCACGGGGGACACGCCACCCCCGTCCGAGAAACGACCTCCGTCAGACGCCGACTGCAGCGCCGGTCAGCGGCGGATTCGCCGTGAGAATTGCGTTCTCTTCCGCACTGAAAGCTCTTGCGCGAGAGAGGAATCGGACACCTTCCGGCGCCTCCAGGCTGAATCCGGCACCGCGACCCTTCACGACGTCGAGGATCAACTGGGTGTGCTTCCACAATTCGAACTGGTCGCCGTTGATCCAGACCCGCACGTTGGGAAGGGGCTCGGGCAGTTCGATGGTTCCGACGAGGACGTCGCGCTGGCCGACCCGATAGTCGCCGACGGGATAACACATCGGCGCCGAACCGTCGCAGCATCCGCCGGACTGGTGAATCATGAGCCCGCCGTGCAGCTCCGACAACTTGGTCAGGAGCTGCACGGCGGCGTCTGTGGCGATCACACGATCAGGCACCGCTCCGTCCGCGGCCGCTGAGGCCGACGTCGACGGGGTTGATTCTGTACTGCTCATCGTTTACCTCTCACTGTGATCTGAACCACAGAGTAGTCGCTGTTCTGTTGCATCCGCGTTGCACACGACGAACGCCGCCACACAACCTGAAAAAGGTTGCGTGGCGGCGTCGACGTGCCTGGCGTCAGGATCAGAAGAAGCCCTTGGCGTTCTGCGCGTAGCCGACCAGCAGGTTCTTGGTCTGCTGGTAGTGCTCGAGCATCATCAGGTGGGTCTCGCGGCCGATGCCCGACTGCTTGTATCCACCGAACGCGGCGTGTGCCGGGTAGTCGTGGTAGGTGTTCGTCCACACGCGTCCGGCCTGGATCTCGCGGCCTGCACGGTAGGCGGTGGCACCGTCACGGCTCCAGACGCCCGCGCCCAATCCGTAGAGGGTGTCGTTGGCGATGTGGATGGCGTCGGCGTAATCCTTGAAGGTCGTGACGGCCAGCACCGGACCGAAGATCTCCTCCTGGAAGATGCGCATGTTGTTCTGTCCGGAGAAGACGGTCGGCTTGATGTAGTAGCCACCCTCGAGGTCGCCACCGAGGTGAGCAGCCTCGCCGCCGATGAGAACCTTTGCACCCTCGTCCTTGCCGATCGCGAGGTACGACTGGATCTTCTCGTACTGATCGTTCGACGCCTGGGCACCCATCATGGTGTCGGTGTCGAGGGGGTTACCCTGCTTGATCTTCGAGACACGGTCGACGGCCTTCTCGATGAAGTCGTTGTAGATGTCCTCCTGGATGAGCGCGCGGCTCGGGCAGGTGCAGACCTCGCCCTGGTTGAGCGCGAACATCGAAAAGCCTTCCAGCGCACGGTCGAAGAAGCCGTCGTCGGCAGCCATCACGTCGTTGAAGAAGATATTCGGGCTCTTGCCGCCGAGTTCGAGAGTGACCGGGATCAGGTTCTCCGAGGCGTACTGCATGATCAGGCGGCCGGTCGTGGTCTCACCGGTGAACGCGATCTTGCGGATGCGGTTGCTCGACGCGAGCGGCTTGCCCGCCTCGACACCGAAGCCGTTGACCACGTTGATGACACCCGCGGGGAGGATGTCGGCGATCAGACTCATCACGTACAGGATCGACGCCGGGGTCTGCTCCGCAGGCTTGAGGACAACGGCGTTGCCCGCGGCGAGAGCGGGCGCGAGCTTCCACACGGCCATCAGGATCGGGAAGTTCCACGGGATGATCTGGCCGACGACGCCGAGCGGCTCGTGGAAGTGGTAGGCGACGGTGTCCTCGTCGACCTCGGAGATCGAGCCCTCCTGAGCACGCAGAGCGCCCGCGAAGTAGCGGAAGTGATCGATTGCCAGCGGGATGTCGGCGGCGAGGGTCTCACGAACAGCCTTGCCGTTGTCCCATGTCTCGGCGACGGCGATCTTCTCGAGGTTCTCCTCGAGGCGGTCGGCGATACGCAGCAGCACCAGCGCGCGCTCCGCGACAGCCGTCTTGCCCCATCCCGGAGCGGCCTTGTGCGCGGCGTCGAGCGCGAGGTCGATGTCCTCGGCGGTCGAGCGCGCGACCTCGCAGAAGGTCTTGCCGTCGACAGGCGACGGGTTCTCGAAGTACTGCCCCTTCACGGGCGGGACCCACTGTCCGCCGATCCAGTTGTCATAGCGGGACTCGAAGGACATCACCGAGCCGTCGGTACCCGGCTTTGCGTAGACAGTCATTGTGTAGCTCCTCAGTGCCATTTTCTCGTTGCCACACAAGCCACTCAATAGGCCGTGTGTGATCTGCTGCACACATTAGGAGCGAAGTGGTTGCAGCCACGTTGCAGTAACGTTTGCAACGTTGCGGCGTCACATCGCCGCAGTTCAGAGCACTGATCAGAAGGGCAGCTCGGCCACGGCCATGGCCTTCGTGACGTCGCCGGTGAGCGAGATACCTGCCGGATCTATGACCAGGTAGCGACCGCTGTCCGAGAAGACAAGCTCGTCGAGTTTCACCCAGAGGACGCCCGGTGCGGTGGTCAGCTCGAAGAAGTACCGCCGCATCGGCGACGGTCGCCGCCTGGTCGAGGAGATACTGAGTCCACAAATGCGCTCCCACTGCCGGCTTGCGCAGATCACGCTCACCGAAGTCAGCATTCTCCAAGTAGAGAAGGTGTGCGCCGAAGCCACGCTCATTCATGCCGTCCGCGGTTTCGACGCCGTAGACTGTCGTGACGACCGAGCCGTACTTCGACGTCCAGCGAGCACCGTTCGCAGCGATCTCCTCCCCGCCTGCAAGCGCTCCGTCGCGCGTGATTCCACGCGGCATCGCGGTGATCACCGGCATGGTGGTGTCAGGCCAATCCATGGTGCGCGCTACGACGTACGGCTCGCTCTTGTTCCACAGGATTCGTGTGCACATCGGTCAGCCCTCGGTAGCGAATCGCAGGAGCCCGGCAGCGGAGACACCGTCGGGTAGATCGTCGGACCGCACGCTCATCACACGGGCACCGGGACCCAGTGCGGCTCGCGCGATCTCCTCGAGGGCATCGAGGTCGTCTGCAGGGTCGAGGACCAATGCGCCTGCGATGTCGATGTGCCCTGCGACGTGGGCACTCATGTCGATGATGACGGTGTCGACCTGCCCGAAGGTTGCTGCGCGGGCAAGCTCGGCCAGCAGCGGAGTCGCGACCACGTGCCGGTACCCGCTCAGGTTGGTGAAGATCGCCGCGAGTGGCAGCGACACTGCGTTCAGTGTCGGACGAATCCGTGGTCAACCGCGCCGGGCGTACTGACTCAGTCGCACCTTGCGGCCCTCGCGACCGAGCAGCGTCCGTCGGTGACGCACGCACAGCAGACACTACGTCGATCACGATCGACTCGGCATACCCCCATTTGGGGGTCAAAGGGTTGGTGGAGACCCGTTCAGCGAAACCGTCAGACGCCGTAACGACGGTCGAGAATCCTGATCCGACCCCCGACGAGCGCGCGGTCGGGGTGCCCGACGGGTAGCCGATGCTCAAATCTGCGCCACGCGGCCAGGTCGTCACGGCCATGCACCGACGACGTCCATGCCCGCAGCGCGGCCACCTGTCCCTCGGCGATGACCCGCGAGCGGACGTCCTCGCGAAGCTCCTCGAACAGTTCGCTGATCCCGGGAGCGTTCGACTCGACGAGCAACCCGCCACGACCGATCGCCTCGATCACCGGAACGAGATCGCCGTGGCCCGCGATCTGCTCGCGGAGATCTCCCACGTCAGACGACAATTCGACGGTCAGGCGGTACGGCCTGGACTCGATCACATCGGTACCGAGGTCGCGTCGCAACCGAGAGATCTCGGCACGAACGGTGACCGGGTCGACGCCGTCGTCGGCGAGCATCAACGCCAGTTGTTCGGTGTTCAGGCCCTCGGGATAGCGCTGCAGCAGCAGCAGGATCTCGGCGTGGCGTCGAGACAACGACCTCCCGTTCGCGGCACCTCCCCCACGCTGCCAGCGATACGCGTTGTCGGCGAGCACGGTCAGTCGTGCTCGAGCGCCTACCTCGAAGGTCGACGCAACAGAAAGGTCGACGGCCCGCGCCCTCAGTTCACGCTCGACGACCGCCACCACGGAACGGACCGCTGACAGTGCGAAGGGAGCAGCTACCTCGCGGCCACCGGTCACGTCGATCACGCCGATGACGTGCCCTGTCGCGGGGTCGTGGACCGGCGCTGCCGCGCAACTCCACTCCTGCACGGGACTCGAGAAGTGTTCGGGCCCAACCACTTGCACACCGCGGCCGGTCGCCAACGCAAGCCCGGGAGCATTGGTGCCGACGACCTCCTCGCTCCACACCGAGCCCTCGACGAAGTTGATATGGCTGGCCCGATCCCGCGCAGACGCCTCGCCCTCCACCCAGAGCAGCCGACCGACATTGTCGGTCAGCGCCAACACAACACCTGAGTCGGCGATGTCGTCGAGCATCAGAGATTGCACGACGGGGCGCACCGCGGTGATGGGATGCTCCTCGCGGTACCGCACGAACTCTTCGTCGCTCATTGCCTGCGCTTCGACAGCACCGGCCGCTGGGTCGATGCCACGCTGTAACGAACGCGCCCACGAATCGCCGACGACGGACCGCACTGTCTCGGGGACCGCGCCGCTCGCCAGGAACTCCTCGTAGGCCCGGCGGATCGTCGAGGACACCGCAGCAGCGTCTGTCATGCGCCCTCCAAGTATCCCGTCGGGGCTGATCGACACCCGACGTTCACTCAATTGTGCCGTGCAGAGTGTGATCTCAGCAACAAGACCGAGGTCGAAGCGGCACCGACTACAGTAACCGGCCGTTACGACGCGGGTAGCGCGCACGCAAATAGCTGTACAGATACGTGCTGACGAGGAGCGAACCCGCCGACACGATCGCGGGAACGAAAAACATGTTGTTCCACGAGTCGCGAACCATCGCGATCGCCCACGCGATCACGCACACAACGGTCAGTAACACCGCCAAGAAGCGCACGATCAGGACAAGCAAGGTGACAACCGACCACAAAACGACCCGGGTCTGCTCGTACGAGCTGGTTTTCACCACACAAGCGTATCCATCTTTGCCGCTGCGAGCAGGGCCGGAGAAGTTCGCTGTCCGGTTAGTCCATTTTCGTGAGCAGGTCTAACTTTTTTGGTCGTAAGGTCAGTAGGAATGTCTACAAAAAAATGACCCGGGGGAGGCACGTTTGCGACGCCGACATCGTCCACGCCGGCAGATCGCGCTAGTCCTGTTCGCATTCGCCTCGGCGACCACCATGGTCGCGACGGGCTGCAGCATGGACGGTGCGCGGACGGTCAGTACGACCGGTCCGAATGCCATCATCAGTGCCAACGGCACCGAGCCGCAGAACGGACTCGTCACGACGAACACCGCCGAAAACGGCGGCGGTCGCGTGGTGGATGCACTGTTCACCGGGTTGTACTCATACGACGCCGACGGCAAACCCACGCTTGCGAACGCCGAGTCCGTCGACACCACGGACAACCAGACCTACACAGTTCATCTCAAGAAGGACTGGAAGTTCACCGACGGGACACCCGTCAAAGCCGAAAACTACGTTCGCGCATGGAATTTCGGCGCCGCGACGAAGAACGCCCAACTGCAGCAGAGCTTTTTCGAGCCGATCGACGGATATGAGGCGGTCGCCGGCGAGAACTCGACGGCCGATCAGATGTCGGGCCTGAAGGTTGTCGACGACCACACCTTCACCGTTCGCCTGACGCAGCCCAACATCGACTTCAAGTTGGGACTTGGCTTCACACCGTTCAAGCCGCTCCCCGACGTCTTCTTCACCGAGGGCGCAAAGGAATTCGGCGAACACCCGATCGGTAACGGTGCCTACAAGATGGCAGGGCCCGACGCGTGGCGCCACAACGTGCAGATCAACGTCGTACGCAACGACGATTACAAGGGCCCCGACAAGGCACGCAACGGCGGGATCGACTTCGTCCTCTACTCCAGCCTCGACACCGCCTACACCGACCTCACCTCCGGCAATCTCGATGTCACGGACACGGTGCCGGTCAGCGCGCTCAACTCCTACAAGAAGGCGCTCGGCAAGCACGCACTGACCAAACCGACTGCGTCCAACCAGCAGATCGCGATCCCCTACTACCTGCCACACTTCGCCGCGGGGCGCGAAGGAGAGTTGCGTCGTGCGGCGCTCTCGATGGCGATCAACCGTCCGGAGGTCACCAAGGTGGTCTTCCGTGGTGCCCGCACCCCGTCGAGAGACTTCACGGCACGCTCCCTACCTGGATGGAACGGCGATATTCCGGGCAGCGACGTCCTCGACTACAACCCGACGAAGGCCAAGCAGCTGTGGCAGGAGGCCAACGCCATCGCGCCGTGGAGCGGTTCCTTCCAAATCGCCTACAACTCCGACGGCGATCACCAGGTCTGGGTCGACGCGGTGTGCAACCAGATCAAGAACACCCTCGGTATCGACTCGCACGGCGCTCCACAGCCGACGCTCAAGCAGATCCGCTCGGCGATCACGAGTAAGACGATCAAGACCGCCGCGAGGACGGGCTGGCAGGGTGACTACCCGTCGATGCTGGAGTTCCTCGCGCCGATCTTCGTGACGGGAGCCGGTTCCAATGACGCGCAGTACGTCTCGCCGGAGTTCGACTCGCGGCTGACCGCCGCGCAGCGTGCACGCACCGACGACGAGTCCTACCGGCTCACCAACGTCGCACAGGAAACCCTGCTCAAGGATCTGCCGAACATTCCGCTGTGGGACTACATCGGCGCCGGAGGCTCGGCGTCGGAGGTCACCGCGCAGTTGGCCTGGAACGGCTTGCCCGACTACCCGAACATCACCAAGGAAGCGAAGGAGTGACCCGGTGACCAGATATCTCCTCATCCGTCTGGGACAGATGGTGATCGTCTTCTTCGGCGCCACGTTCCTCATCTACGCCATGGTCTTTCTCGTCCCCGCCGATCCCATCGCGGCTCTCGGTGGCGGAAAACCCATGTCCCCGGCCCTGATTGAGCAACTACGCGCGCAGTATCACCTCGACCAACCGTTCTATGTGCAGTACTTCAACTACATCGGCGGAGTTTTCCACCTCGACTTCGGTACCTCGTTCTCCGGGCAACCGGTGTTCGACGTGATGAAGCGCGCGTTCCCGGTGACGGTCAACCTGACCCTGATCGCGCTGGTCGTCGAAACGATCGGTGGCGTGGTCTTCGGTGTGATCTCCGGCCTGAACAAGGGGCGCTGGTACGACACCGCGATCCTGATCGTCACTCTCATCATCATCGCGATACCGATCTTCGTGCTCGGCTTCGTCGCGCAGTACCTGCTGGGTGTGAAGTGGCATCTGTTCCCGGTCACGGTCGGCGGAAACCTCGACTTCTATCACCTCATCCTTCCCGGATTCGTCCTCGGCGCAGTCTCATTCGCCTACATCGTGCGACTCACGCGGTCGGAGGTCGCCGACAATCTGACCGCCGACTACGTACGCACCGCGTCGGCCAAGGGTCTTCGACGACCCCGCGTGATCACCGTGCACGTCCTGCGCAACTCGCTGATTCCGGTCGTCACGTTCATCGGCACCGACGTCGGAGTGCTGATGGGTGGAGCCGTCGTCACCGAGGGCATCTTCAACATCCCCGGCGTCGGCGGAACGATCTATCAAGCGGTCATCCGTGGCGAGGCCCCGACCGTCGTCTCCTTCGTCACGGTGCTCGTGCTGATCTACCTCGTCTGCAACATCGTCGTCGACTTGCTTTATGCCGCACTCGATCCGAGGATTCGCTATGCCTGAGACCCCACACACCGACGCAGCTCTGAACGCGTACCCCAGCTTCTTTCCCGGCCAGGACCGCTTCGTCGCCGACGCCGAAGACGTCGAATTGCTCAAGGTCGACGAGTTCGTCGACGACGTCGATCCGGCAGGCTTCTGGAAGTCCGCGTGGCAGGAGATTCGCACCAAGCCGGTGTTCATCGTCTCGATGATCCTGCTCGTCCTCATCCTGCTGATCGTCGCGTTCCCCGGATTGTTCGCGCATCAGGATCCGCGGTACGCAAACCTCGAGGACTCGCTGCTCTCACCGAGTTCCGCGCACTGGTTCGGCACCGACTTGCAGGGCCACGACATCTACGCGCGTGTGATCTACGGCGCGCGCGACTCCGTGCTCGTCGGAATCCTGACGACGCTCGCAGTGGTGATCGTCGGTGGATTCCTCGGCATCTTCGCGGGCTTCTACGGCGGCTGGCTCGATTCGTTGATCTCCCGACTCGCCGACATCTTCTTCGCCATCCCGCTGATCCTGGCGGCCGTGGTCACCATGCAGATGATCTCGGCGCGCACCGTCTACACGGTGGTGCTGGTCCTCGCGATCTTCAGCTGGCCCCAAATCGCCCGTATCGCACGGTCTTCCGCGATCTCGGCGCGCAACGAAGAGTTCGTCGACGCGTCGCGCTCGCTGGGCTCGTCGCGGTTCCGCACCCTGTTCACCCACGTGCTGCCGAACTCGCTCGGTCCGGTCATCGTCATCTCGACGATCTCGCTCGGCGTCTTCATCGTCACCGAGGCGACGCTGTCGTACCTGGGCATCGGCCTGCCGTCGACCGCCGTCTCCTGGGGCATCGACATCGCCGCGGGCCAGCAGTTGCTGCGCGAAGGTCAGCCCATCTTGTTCTATCCCGCTGCCGCACTTGCCATCACGGTCCTCGTGTTCATGATGCTCGGCGACGTGCTGCGCGACGCACTCGACCCGAAGGCGAGGACCCGCTGATGACAACGGACACAACGAACTCCGAGCTGACCTCCGACAACGAGACCGCTGCACCGGCACCGCTGCTCGAAATCTCTGACCTACGAGTCGATTTCCGCTCACGCGGGCGCGACGTACCTGCGGTACGCGGCGTCGGACTCACGGTGTATCCCGGTCAGACCGTCGCCATCGTCGGCGAATCCGGCTCTGGCAAGTCGACAACTGCCGCAGCGGTTCTCGGACTGCTGCCCGGCAACGGCGCCGTGACCGGCGGAAAGATCCTGTTCGACGGCAAGGACCTTGCACAGGCGTCGCGACGTGAGTTCGAGAAGGTCCGCGGCAGCGGGATCGGCCTGGTGCCACAGGACCCCAACACCAACCTCGACCCGGTGTGGCGCGTCGGATTCCAGGTCCGCGAGACGCTCGTCGCCAACGGAGCGGCCAAGCGCGGCGAGGCTCGCACGCGTGCCGTCGAGGTGCTCCGGCAGGCAGGCCTGCGCGATCCCGAGAAGCGTGCGGCGCAGTATCCGCACGAGTTCTCCGGCGGCATAAAGCAGCGCGCACTCATCGCGATCGGTCTCGCCGGAAAGCCCAAGCTGCTCATCGCCGACGAACCGACGTCGGCACTCGACGTGACGGTGCAGCGCGAGATCCTCGACCACCTCGCCACGCTCACCGACGAACTGGGCACGGCCGTCCTGCTGATCACCCACGACCTCGGCCTCGCCGCCGAGCGCGCCAGCCACCTGGTGGTCATGTACCGCGGCCGCATCGTCGAATCCGGCCCGGCGCAGGAGATCCTGACCAACCCGCATCACGAGTACACCAAGCGACTCGTCGACGCCGCGCCGTCGCTCTCGTCCCGCCGCGCCGACCGCCACAAGCCCGCCGCCCCGCTGGCCGAGCCCACCCCGCTGGTCGAGTCCACCCCGCCAGTCGAGTCCACCTCGCTGGTCGAGCCGGCCGCGAGCGAAGCGAGCAGCCGAGTCGAGACCACCCCCACCGAGGTCGTCGTCGCGGCGAATCTCGTGAAGGACTTCCCCATCCGCGGCTCGGTCCCGTTCCGCAAGGCCACGCCGTTCCGCGCCGTCGACGACGTCAGCTTCACGCTCAACCGCGGCACCACCACGGCAGTCGTCGGCGAATCCGGCTCCGGCAAGTCGACTGTCGCGCGTATGGTGCTTGGACTCCTCGAACCAACCTCGGGCACAGTCCATTTCGACGGCAGCGACGTGACATCCCTGAAGGGCGCGCAGGCCAAGTCTTTTCGACGCCGCGTGCAGCCGGTCTTCCAGAACCCGTACGGCTCGCTCGACCCGATGTACTCGATCTACCGCGCGATCTCCGAGCCGCTCGTCGTGCACAACATCGGGGACAAGGCGTCGCGCATCGCCCGCGTCCGCGAACTCCTCGACCTCGTCGCACTCCCGTCGTCGGTAATGCAGCGCTTCCCCAACGAGCTCTCCGGCGGGCAGCGTCAGCGTGTCGCGATCGCACGTGCGCTGGCGTTGAACCCCGAGGTCGTCGTGTGCGACGAGGCCGTGTCCGCTCTCGACGTCCTCGTGCAGGAGCAGATCCTGACCCTCCTCGACGACCTGCAGCACGAACTCGACCTGACGTACCTGTTCATCACCCACGACCTCGCCGTCGTCCGTCAGATCGCCGACCGCGTGCTCGTCATGCGCAAGGGCAAGGTCGTCGACGACGGCACCGTCGACGACGTGTACGAGAACCCGACGTCGGACTACACGCGTGAACTGCTCGCGGCGATCCCCGGACGAAACCTCGAACTTCAGCAGTGAACCCTCGCGCTCGGCGGCGTCGAAGGGCGACAATGGACAGATGAAAACGTTGCTGAACATCATCTGGTTGGTTCTGTGTGGTTTCTGGATGGCGCTCGGCTACGTCATCGCAGGCATCATCTGCTGCATCCTGATCATCACGATCCCCTTCGGTATCGCGTCGTTCCGGATGGCGAACTACGCACTGTGGCCGTTCGGTCGGACGGTGGTCCGCGATCCCGAGTCGGGAGCGTGGTCAGTGATCGGGAACATCATCTGGATCATCGTCGCAGGTTGGTGGCTGGCACTCGGGCACCTGACGACCGGAATCGCGATGTGCCTGACGATCATTGGCATCCCGCTCGGCATCGCGAGCTTCAAGATGATCCCCGTCTCCCTCATGCCTCTCGGCGCGCGGATCGTTCCCAGCGATGCGGTGCGCAACGACACCGTCATGGGCGCGCCGCGCGCAGCCTGACCCATGAATCGACGCCGAACAAACACTGCGTTCGATTCGACCCATCCACTCCGGTGACCGGATCCGAACACCGGGCATGACCAACCGCCAGCGATCCGCGCCGCCCTCGCATGTCGCCGTCGTCGGCAGCGGGGTCGCGGGTCTGACCGCCGCGCACGTGCTCTCCGGGAGCAGCCGTGTGACGTTGTTCGAGGCCGACGACCGACTCGGCGGCCACGCACACACACACTCGGTGACCATGCCCGACGGAAGTGTCGTCGGCGTCGATTCCGGTTTCATCGTCCACAACGACCGCACCTACCCGACGCTGCTGCGACTCTTCGCCGAGCTGGGCGTGGCAACCAAGGACACCGACATGTCGATGTCGGTCAGCTCGACGGCGACCGGCCTCGAGTATGCGGGCGCCCTCGGCTTCTCCGGCTTGTTCCCCACACCGCGCAACGCGACGCGAGGCCGCTACCTTCGCATGCTCGGTGAGGTGACCCGATTCCACCGGGCGGCGCGAGCACTCCTCGACGCCCCTGACTCCGACGAGCCACTCGACGACTTCCTCGACCGCGAGAACTTCTCCCCCTACTTCCGCGAGCACTTCATGCTGCCGCTCGTCGCCGCCGTGTGGTCGTGCGACGCGGCGACCGCCAGCCGCTACCCCGCGCGCTATCTCTTCACGTTCCTCGATCACCACGGCATGTTGTCGGTGTTCGGGTCGCCCACGTGGCGCACCGTCGACGGCGGGTCGGACACGTATGTCCAAGCCGTCGCCGGCAGCATCCGACGCCGCGGCGGCGCGGTCCACGTGAGCACCCCGGTCCGGCACATCTCCGAGAACTCCGACGGCACTGTCGAACTCGCCATCTCGTCCGGAACACAGAACTTCGACGCGGTCGTCGTCGCCACCCATCCTCACCAGGCTCTCCGACTGCTCGACGCCCCGAGCCCGCAGCAGCGTCGAGTTCTCTCCGCCATCGACTACGCACCCAAACCTGCTGCGCTGCACTCGGATACCTCGCTCATGCCGCGCGCACGTCGGGCGTGGGCGTCGTGGAACTACCAGATCCACAGCGATCCGTCGGGAGCGATCGACGACTCACAGGTCGCCGTCACCTACGACCTCACCCGGCTCATGCGTCTGAATCCCGACCATCCCCGCATGCTGGTGACGCTGGGCCGCACCGACCTCGTCGACGCGTCGACCGTCATCGCCGAAATGACCTACGAACATCCCGTCTATACCACGGAATCGGTTGCAGCACAGGCATTGCTCCCGGACATCAACACCGACTCGATCGTCTTCGCGGGTGCGTACCACGGGTGGGGTTTCCACGAGGACGGCGCGCTCTCCGGAGCGCGCGCCGCCGAGCGTCTCGGTGTCACATGGGATACCGCGCGGCAGAGCACGGTCGACGACGAGCGGGAGTCGGCATGACCGACACGAACCCGCAACTAGTGCATAGCCGCATCACCCACACCCGACTATCGCCGGTGCGGCATGCTTTCACCTACCGCAGCGTCTCGTGGCTCGTCGACATCGACCGTCTGCCAACACTTTCCACCCCGCTACGGCCCTTCGCTCGGTTCCTCGGAGCCGACCACTTCCCCGAACCGATGGTCGACGGCCAGACCCTGCGCGACCGCCTCGACGCCCACCTCCGCAGCGTCGGCAAGCGTCCTCCCGAAGGAAGAGTCGTGGCGTTGATGTCGCCGCGCGTCGCGGGGTACGTCTTCAACCCGCTCAGTGTGTACTGGTGCTATCGCGCCGACGGTTCACTGGCGTACGCGGTAGCCGAGGTGCACAACACCTACGGCGGACGGCATTGCTACGTGGTCGATCTCGACGACCACGGGCGCGCAGAAGTCGACAAGGAGTTCTACGTCTCACCCTTCAACGACGTGTCGGGTCACTACCGGCTGCGGATGCCGCCACCTGCCGACGGCCACGTCGCCGTCTCAATCGTTCTCGAGCGCGCCGGCCACGAACCCTTCGTCGCATCGCTGTCGGGCCGCATCGAACCCGCGACGCCGCGTGCGATCGTCGCGACCCAGGTGCGCGCCCCGCTCGCCCCGCTCGTCGCCTCCGCCCGCTAGACCTCGCTGGTTCCCACACAGCTCATCAAAGTCCTCGACTCCCCTAAA
>NZ_LZMI01000103.1:0-647 GCF_001665475.1 Gordonia sp. 852002-51296_SCH5728562-b
GGTCAGCGTGGGTAGGTGGTGATGGTTTCGCCTGTGCGGGTGCTGGTCCAGGTGATGGAGAGGTCGGTGTGGATGGTGGGTGTCCAGAAGCCGAGGTGTTTGCGTTGGTGGTCGGGTCCGCAGAGGGGGACGAGGTTGTAGAGCACGGTCCAGCCGCCCGCGTGGGGGTCGGTGTGGTTGAACTTGACGAGGTGGTCGAGTTCGGTGTGTTCGGCCGGCTTGCCGCATTCGGGGTATCGGCATACTCCGTGCAGGGCGACGACTTGTTCGCGGAGCCAGTTGGGTATTCGGTATCGCAGCGCCCACGCGGGTGGGGCTGGGTAGCCGCCGTGTCCGGTGGGGTCGGCGGGTGGTGCGGGGGTGTCGGGCTGCCCCCGTGCGGCGAGGTTGGATGCCATCGCGGCGAGGTTGAGTCCTGGCGAGGTGAGGTTCGCTGCGAGACTCGGCTGGCCGGTGGTGTTGATGAGTGCGGTGAGGTCGGGAAACGCGATGGGTCGTGCGATGACGCCTGCGGCGAGTTCGGCGGCGTGGGCGGGGTCGATCACGCCGTGGCCGACGAGCCGGGGCACCGCGACGCCGGCGGGATCGATGAGTACTTCCAATGCTGTCTGTTGCGCGGGCTCGGCTGTCGGCTCTTCGGCATTGTG
>NZ_LZMI01000104.1:0-37224 GCF_001665475.1 Gordonia sp. 852002-51296_SCH5728562-b
AGCAGACCTCACCGCCTGGGACACCAACCAAAACAACCACGCCCACACCACTTGACGGACTATAGGAACGTCCACCGGCCAGTGATTTCGACTCGGCAACTCGCTCCGCTCGCGGCCGGCTCAATCAGCGGAAAAGGCCCACCCGCTCGTCGAGCTGAACCCCGCTGGTCCAGCTGTCCCCGCTGGTCGAGCGCTATCCGCCGGTCGAGCTTGTCGAGACCCGCTGGTGATTTCGACTCGGCAGCTCGCTGCGCTCGCGGCCGGCTCAATCAGCGGAGAGGGACCACCCGGCCCGGCGACGAGGCCTGCGCCCAGAAGCGCGTCGGGATGCGGCCCGCGCCGGCGGCGAGGCGGCCCGCCATCACCGCGTGGCGCATCGCGTTCGCCATGCGCTCTGGGTCGTCGGCGCGGGTCACGGCCGACGCGAGCAGCACGCCGCCGCAACCGAGTTCCATCGCCCGTGCGGCGTCGCTTGCGGTCCCGATGCCGGCGTCGAGGATGATCGGCACCTGCGCCGATTCGACGATCATCTCGATGTTGTGGGGATTGGAGATCCCGAGACCGGTTCCGATCGGCGACCCGAGCGGCATCACGGCGGCGACGCCGAGGTCGGCGAGTCGTGCCGCGAGCACCGGGTCGTCGTTGGTGTAGACGAGCACCGTGAAGCCGTCGTCCACGAGTCGTCGTGCGGCGTCGACGAGTTCGATGGGGTCGGGTAGCAACGTGCGGTCGTCGGCGACCACCTCGAGTTTCACCCACGACGTTTCGACGGCTTCGCGGGCGAGTTGCGCCGTCAGCACCGCCTCCGCAGCGGTGTGACACCCGGCGGTGTTGGGTAGCACGTCGATCTTCAAGCGCCGCAACAGATCCAGCACCCCGGTCGTCGATCCCGCGTCGATCCGTCTCATCGCGACGGTCGTCAGTTCGGTGCCCGAGGCGACGAGTGCCCGCTCGAGTACCGCGAGGTTCGCCGCACCACCGGTACCCATGATGAGTCGGGAACCGAAGCAGCGGTCGGCAATTCGCAGTCCGCCCGAATCCTGTGTCGACGTGTCGGTTGCTGCTGAAACCATCTCAACCACCCTGCACAGCCGTGACGACTTCGATGACGGCGTCGGGCGGAACAACCGTGTCCCATCGTCCACGCGGTACCACTGCCCCGTCGACAGCGACCGCGACGCCACGGTCGGGCAGTCCGAGACCTCGGACGAGCGCGTCGACGGTCGGCTGCGCGTCCCACTCGTGACGCTCTCCGTTCACAGTGAAACTCACCGTGCCTCCTCGTATCCGTACACGTCATCTTCGCGACTGACTTCTTGCTGAACATCGTTGTGCTGCAACAGTTCCAGGACCCGCTGCGCGGTGTATGGCGCGAGGACGATCCCGTTGCGGCCATGCCCCGCCGCAACCACCACTCGCTCGTCGATACGACGGATCAGCGGCAGCCCGTCTGCCGAGCACGGGCGATATCCCACACCGACTTCGGCGAGTGTGTAGCTCGCGAGTCCCGGCATCACCGTGAGCGCATCGTCGAGCAGGTCGCGAACGCCCGCAACCTCTGCGCCCGGCTCGTCGGATTCGTATTGTGTTGCGCCGACGACGATTCCGTCCGCCCGGGGCACCAGGTACACCGTGCGGCCGTCGACTCTGGCACGCACGACGTGACTCGGTGGCGGCACCGACCAGCGTGTGCGAGACAACCGCAGGATCTCGCCCTTCGCGACGTGTATGCGCGCGCCGCACCAGAGCTGCGGCACGCCGGCCCCGGCCGCCAGCAGCACCTGCCGACCCGCGACGTCGTCGAGGTCGGTGATCGTGTCGTTCCGCAGGTGCGCGCCGGCATCCCGCAGTGCACCGCGGAGCCGGGCGAGCAGCAGGCGATTGTCGACGGCACCCTCGCCCAGTGCGACGAACCCGCCGCGCAGTCTCGAGGTCAGCGCGCCCTCCAACTCGCGGATGGCCGCGGGGCCGATCGCTCGGATCTCACGCCCGGCACCCAGCGCCGGCGCCCAGACCTTTTCGGCCAGACGCGTGAGGTCTTCGAGATCGGTTGCCGTCGTCGCAACGAACAGGGAGTCGGCAGCCGTCGCGATCGTCTCACGGGTGTCTTCTACACCGGAACCCTCTACGGCGTCGTCGCCGAGGCGTGCCAGCAGCGACGGCCACTGCGCGACCGATGTCGACGTCGCGGCAAGCAGCGCTTCCTCGCCCGGCAGCCCCTCGCCGAGCGAGCCGAGCATGCCGCCCGCGACGTGTGAGGCCCGCTGCTGAGGTCCGGCGTCGTAAACCACCACTCGCATGCCCGCGTCCGCCGCTGCGAGTGCGCTGGTCAGTCCGATGACTCCGCCGCCGACGACAGCGAGGTCGGGGGTGTCGATTGCAACAGTCAACTTCTCGAGATCCTTCCTTCGCCGGCATGACCCGGATCAGGTACGACGGTCAGCGGGGGCGTCCCGCACTCTCAGCCCGCCGATCCGCGGGCTCCCGTGTCTGTCGAATCCACCTTACTGCTGCGCCTGCTTCCCCCTGACCCCTGCTTCCCCCCTTGCCCCTGCTTCCGCCACAGCACGCATGGCTACGCTGGCGATCGTGACCGCCCACCACGCACGCGCCAAGCGACTGGAGTCCGCGACCCTCTATCTCTGCACCGACGCCCGACGCGAACGCGGCGACCTGGCCGAGTTCGTCGACGCTGCGCTCGCAGGCGGCGTCGACATCGTGCAGTTGCGCGACAAGGGATCTGCGGGCGAAAACCGCTTCGGAGCACTCGAGGCGCGTGAGGAATTGGAGATCCTCGCCGTGCTGCGCGAGATCACTCAGTCGCGCGGTGCCCTGCTCGCCGTCAACGACCGCGCCGACATCGCGACGCTCGCCGGGGCCGACGTCCTGCATGTGGGTCAGGATGACCTTCCGCCTGCCGCGGCGCGTCGGATCGTCGGCAAGAATGTGCTCGTCGGTAAGTCGACCCACGATGTCGATCAGGCCGCCGCGGCCGAAGCCGACCCCGACGTCGACTATTTCTGTGTCGGCCCGTGCTGGCCCACGCCGACCAAGCCGGGGCGTCCGGCACCCGGTCTCGACCTGGTGCGTGACGTCGCGGCGAACGAATCCGCCGAGAACCCGCACCGCCGCAAGCCGTGGTTTGCGATCGGCGGCGTCGACGCCGAACGACTCCCGCAGGTCACCGAGGCCGGCGCGCGGCGGATTGTCGTCGTGCGTGCGATCACGTCGGCGTCGGACCCGTCTGCCGCAGCCTCTCAGTTGCGAGCCGGACTCACCTGACACGCCCCTGGGAGTACACGCAGGCGAAACCCACTTGCGTCACCTGGGGTGCGCAGCGATAAAGTGAACGTCACCATGTTGTGCGCACCGAGCCTCCTCGTAGTTCGCCGCAGCGGGGTCTAGCTTCGACCGACCCCCCGCTGCGGGGTCGTCGTGCGCTCGTCGGTCATCGAATCTTCGACCGAAATGACCTTCAGCGATGCACAACCTTCACTTTTCTGCACCATGCTGTGACAGCAATGGCGCAGATCCTCTCTGGCAGCGGACCGGCCATGCACTCCCCAACGGAATCCGTCAGGAGGCAGCCGGCATGACCTGGCAGCAATTCGTCGACGAGTACACAACCAACGGTGCGATCCGACTCGGGTCGTGGACCGTCGCCCCAGCACCCGGCGACATGGTCGAATGCCGAGCAACCATCGCCTACGACGACCGGATCATGTCGATGACCGCGACGGCGGCCGGACCGGTCGGCGCGATGACCTCAATCCTCCACGACCTGGGAGTTTCTGTTCAGATCGTTCGGCTGCACCAGCGTCGACTCGATGATCGAAACGTCTCGTTCCTGCTGTGCGAACACGATCGTCGGCAGTGCTGGGCGACGGGCGACGGCGACACCACTGCCGACGCGAACATCAACGCACTCATCGCGGGGGCCAACCGGCTGCTCGCGGGCAGCGACCTGTACTCCTGAAACCCCGGATCTCTCAGACTCCTGAGTTCAATTCGTGGAGTCCAGCGTCGCGATGCGCTCACGAAGTCCCGGCCACGCGCTGCCGAAGGCGGGATGCAGTGGCAGCGTCGCCACATGCGCCTCGGGTACCCACCGCAGTTCCGCTGATTCTCCGTTGGCCGTGGTGATGACCGGGTGTTGCGCGTCGGCGATCACCGTCGTGTAGGTCCAGCCGCCGACCGTCCGGTGCGTGACCAGCGCGGCCACCACGGACACATCGTCGGGGGCGATGCCCGCTTCCTCGCCCGCTTCGCGGATCGCGGTGTCGACGGCACTCTCGTGCGAGTCGCGTGCGCCGCCGGGCAGACCCCAGGTGCCACCCTGATGCGACCATGCCGCGCGGTGTTGGAGAAGTATCCCGATCTCACCGTCGGGAAGCGGCGCCCGCAGCAGCAATCCTGCCGCGCCATGCAGCCCCCAGTACCTCGCACCGTCGTCGAGAACCCAACCGTCACCGTCGCCGCGCACTGCGCCTCCTGCTCGTCCCCGCACCCTGGAATGCTCTCCGAAAGCCCCGTGCCTCCAACTTAGGTGAACTCCGATCGCGGTGACACTCGCTCACCCCGACTCGCACTCGCTGCACCCCCGCACCATGGGCGTCGCGGACTAGGGTGGAAACGGACTCGACGTGGCGTGCGACATACCCAGAGAGAGCAGGTAACACTCGCTACAGACCGATGCAGAGGGGAGTGAGACGGTGACCGGCGATGCATCCCCCGTGCGGGCTGTGCTGACCCGCGCAGGGCGGACCGTACGCCCGGCCACGACGTCACCCCCGCTTCGCGAGGTACTCAGCGATCGACGTGAATTGGTCGCGTCGGCACGTGCGGCAGCGCAATCACCGTTCTCCTCCGTGCGGCACTATGCCAAGACGACACCCGGGAAGCTGATCCTGGTGTGCTTCGTCGTCGCGGTCACCGCACTCGGAACCGGATGGTATGCGTCGACGACGCTGAACAACCGCACTCACCAGTTGCAGACGATCATCGACCGCTCCGAACCGTTGTCGGAGGCGGCTCAGGTTCTCTACAGTTCGCTCTCGATCGCCGACGCCGCGGCCAACTCGGCGTTCATCTCCGGCGGGCCCGAGAACCCGCAGCTGCGGCAGCGATACTCCGACGCGTTGGCGACGGCGTCGTCGTCACTGCTGGTGACCGCGGGTAGCGACACCGGTCCCGGCGCGGATGCGACTGCGGAAGCCAGGGCACTGAATTCCGACCTCGAGGTTCTCACCACGACCATCCCCGTCTACAGCGGATTGGTCGAGACCGCGCGCACCAACAATCGGTTGGGTAATCCGGTCGGATCGGCGTATCTCGGTCAGGCGTCGGCGCTCATGCAGGACCGGATTCTGCCCGCGGCGCAGCGGGTATACGAGCGTCGCTCGCTTGCCATTGCCGATCCGCAGAGTGCACTGACAACGCCGCCGTGGGGGGTGTACGCCGCGCTGCTGATCCTGGCGATCATGCTGATCGGGACATCGCGCTACCTGGCACGACGCACCCGACGCCGCTTCAACGTCGGGATCGTGGCAGCACTGGTCGCGATCATCGGTGGACTGATCTGGCTGCTCACGTCGGGGCTGCTGTCGGTGGCGGCAACCAGTTCCGCCAAGGACGACGGCGCGACGCCGCTGCGTGAACTGACCGAGGCCCGCATCCTCACCCAGCAGGCACGTTCGGCCGAGACCCTGTCGCTACTACGACGCGGCGATCAGTCCGGCCTGCAGGACACGTTCGAGCAGGCGACCACCCGGATCGGCATGGTGTTGGACACCCTCGACAGAGACGGCGGGTCGTCGGGGTCGTTGAGCAGCGACCAGATCACGTCGCTGCGTGCCGCGCTCGACCAATGGAAGAAGACCGACGCGCAGGTGCGTGACGCGATGACCTCCGGAGACTTCACGCAGGCGCGGGCCATGACCGTTGGTTCGTCGCCGCAAAGCTCCGAGACCAGCTACAACGCCGTCGACTCCGCCCTGGTGAACGCGATCACGACCACACGGACGTCGTTCCGCGACGACATCAACACCGCGCAGCGGGTTTTGGGCTTCACCGGAAACGGCATTCTCGCGTTGTCGATCTTCGCGACCGTCGCGCTGATCCTGGGGATGATCCCGCGTATCCGGGAGTACCGATGACAGCGCGCACCAGAGCCTCGGCGAGGACAGTGATCGCGTTCGTCGCGATCGCGCTGGGCGTCGTGCTGCTTGCGGGGTGCCTCAGCTTTCCGGCACCCGAGTCGCCGGGACCGAGTGCGACCGCGCAGACACCCGAGCCGCTCGGGGCGAACTTCGACGTCGCCAAGGAAGCGCCACCGAACTCGTCGTCGTGTGACGCGACGCAGAGCTTGCGGCCGGCGGCAGAACAACCTCAACCCGCGCAGATGCCGCCGGGCAGCACCATGGACGCGATCTTCCGTCGCGGCAGACTGATCGTCGGCACCGACATCGGTTCCAACCTGTTCAGTTTCCGCGACCCGATCACGGGCGATATCCAGGGATTCGACGTCGACCTCGCACACGAGATCTCCCGCGCGATCTTCAACGACCCCAACCGCATCGAGTTCCGGGTACTGAGTTCGGGCGAGCGCATGGACGCCCTGCGCAATCAAGAGGTCGACGTCGTCGTGAAGACGATGAGCATCACGTGCGATCGCCTACGCGAGATCAGCTTCTCGTCGCCGTATTACGTTGCATCCCAACGCATTCTGTCGCTACGCGGATCAGGTATCACCGGGCCGGAACAACTCGCCGACAAGCGGGTGTGCGCGGCGCGGGGCACCACGTCGATCGGCCGCATGCAGCAGATCGAACCCCATGCGAAGATGGTCACCACCACGACCTGGGCCGATTGCCTTGTCATGCTGCAGCAGTCACAGGTCGACGCCGTGAGCACCGACGACGCTGTTCTTGCCGGTCTGGCGACTCAGGATCCGTGGGCACAGGTCGTCGGGCCGAGCCTCGGTCAGGAGAACTACGGAGTCGGCATGCCCGTCGGACACGACGACATGGTGCGCTTCGTCAACGGCACCATCGCCGAGATTCGCGCGTCCGGCCGGTGGCAGGAGATGTACGACAAGTGGCTGTCCATCCTCGGGCCCGGATACGGACCGCCCCAACCCACGTACCGCGATTGAGGCGACGCGAGATGCCACGAAGTGACAAGCACAGCGCAACGCCGGCCGCGGAAGTCGAGCGTGACGCCACCACCGACGCGACCAACGGCAGCGCCGACCGTGCCGATCTCGACGTCGGAACCCAACGTGCCGATCTCGCCGACCTCGACGTCGGGACCCAGCGTGCCGATCTGGCGGCCCTCGACGTCGGCACGCAGCGGGCGGATTTCGCTGCGACGCAGGCGACTCCGAGCATCGGGATGCGCGACGAGTCGACGGGTCCGGTCACTCCTGCACGTGCACTCGATCCCAACGAAGCGCTGGTCTCGGTCGGGCAGACGCGCAGACTCGTGCCGCGTCGTCGGCCGCGAGTGCACGACCGTCGACTCGGCTCGGGGCTCGTCGAACTGCCCAAGGTCACCGACACCGAGCCGCAGGACGCGGTGCTCGATTCTCCGGTCATCGCCGAGGGCAAGCGCAACTGCTGGCGCTGCGGACGCCCCGTCGGCCGCTCGTCGGGAGCCGGTGCAGGCGCACTGACCGGGGAGTGTCCCCACTGTGGTGCGCGCTATTCGTTCGTTCCGGGACTCGCGAAGGGCATGCTCGTCGCGGGCCAGTACGAGATCGCCGGCGCCATCGCCCACGGTGGACTCGGCTGGATCTACCTCGCGATCGACCGCAACGTCTCCGACCGACCCGTCGTCCTCAAGGGTCTGCTCAACTCGTCGGACTCCGAAGCACAGCAGGTCGCTCTGGCCGAGCGACAGTTCCTCGCCTCGGTGAACCATCCCGGCATCGTTAAGATCTACAACTTCGTCGAGCACGTCACCGACTTCGGCGAGCGGTTCGGCTACATCGTGATGGAGTACATCGGCGGCCGAACACTCAAGCAGATCACCGGCGAGGGTGATGAGGGCAACGGAGCCGGCTCCGACCACCTGCTGACCGTCGAACAGGCCATCGCGTACATGCTCGAGGTGCTTCCCGCTGTCGGGTATCTGCATTCGGTCGGGCTGGTCTACAACGACGTCAAACCCGACAACATCATGGTCGGCAGCGATGAGGTGAAGCTCATCGACCTCGGCGCCGTCTCGCCGGTCAACGGCTACGGACATCTGTACGGCACACCGGGTTTCCAGGCCCCGGAGATCGTGCAGACCGGCCCGCAGGTCGTCACAGACATCTACAGCATCGGACGCACCCTTGCGGCGCTGACCGTCGACATGCCGATGAGCGACGGCCGGTACGTCGACGGTCTACCCGACCCCGACGACACCCCGGTGTTTCGCGACAATCCGTCGTTCTACAAGCTCTTGCAACGTGCGACGGCACCCGATCCCGACGACCGCTTCTCTTCCGCGGAGGAGATGACGACGCAGTTGCTCAACGTGCTGCGCGAGACCGTCGCCGTGCACACCGGTGTGCCACGGCCATCGCTGTCGACGGTGTTCACGCCGCAGCGTTCGACGTTCGGCACCGAGTTGATGCTCGCCCCCGTCGACGGCTTCTTCGATCCCGACCTCGCGGCCTTCTACGACCCGGTCGACATGGCACGCGCGCTGCCGGTGCCACTCGTCGATCCTACCGATCCCGCTGCGGGACTACTCAATTCGGCGGCGCTGAGCGATCCGAGGCAGACACTCGACTCCATCCACGCGGCACGGGCGGAGGGATTCCGCTCGCTGCTCGGACAGCCGACGTCTGCGGCGCATCCGTCGCTGGAGATCGATCTCGCGGAGGCGCGGGCGCACCTCGAACTCGACGACGTCGACACAGCGCTCGAGTTGCTGCGCGATGTGTCTGTGCAACACGGGGATTCGTGGCGCGTGCAGTGGTACATGGGAATCTGCTCGCTGATGAACGATGAGCCCGAACTGGCGTACGGCTGGTTCGACGCCGTGCTGCAGGCGATGCCGGGCGAGGTGGCCCCGAAGCTCGCGGTTGCGGGTACCGCCGAGCTCATCGGCCGTTGGCTCTCGGACGAATCCGATCCGTCCGAGGGTTCCGTCGACCGCATCACCGACATGTATCACGTTGCGGCACAGAACTATCACGACCTCTGGCTGACCGACCACAGCATCGTCACGGCAGCGTTCGGAATGGCGCGCCTCGCCGTTGCCCGCGGCGATTACGACGCAGCGATCGAGCCCCTCGACGAGGTACCCGCGACGAGCCGACATTTCAACACCGCACGCGCGACGGCGGTCATCGCCCTCGTACACGGACGCGACCCGGCGCAGGTGCGCAAGGATCAGCTCGTCGAGGCGGCCAAGCGTATGGAGGCCATGCCCGACAGCGAGCCGCGCAAGCAGCGGCTACAACTGATCGTTCTCGGCACCGCACTCGGCTGGGTGCACAACCACCCCGACGACACGGGAGAACCCGCGTGGCTCTTGGGTTTTCCATTCACCGAGCAGGGCCTGCGCACCGGAACCGAGAGGTCGCTTCGCCACCTCGCGCGGCAGACGCGCACCAACCGCGACCACCGGTTCCTTCTCGTCGACCTCGCGAACTACGTGCGGCCCTGGTCGCTGTTTTAACTCAGCCGCTGTTTTGACTCAGCCGCTGTTGTAACTCAGTCCTGTTGTGACTCAGTCGCTACTCGGGCTGCTCGCCGCGGGCGACGGCTGAGGCCTGGCGGGCGATGGCCAGCTCTTCGTTGGTCGGTACGACCAGCACGTCGATCGCGCTCGAGTCGGCTGAGATGCGTCGAGCCTGCTTGTTACGCACGGAGTTTCGCTCGTCGTCGATGACGATCCCGTAATTCTCCAGACCGGCCAGCGCGTCGCGTCGCACGTTGTCGGCGTTCTCGCCGACACCCGCGGTAAAGGTGATCGCGTCGACCTTGCCCAGTTCGATCATGTACGCCCCGATGTAGCGGCGCAGGCGGTGAATGTAGACCTTATACGCACGCTTGGCGTTCTCGTCGCCGCTGTCCATCCGCGAGGTGATGGTGCGAAAGTCGTTGTCCCCACACAAACCCTTGAGTCCGGAGTTCTTGTTGAGCAGGGTGTCGAGTTGATCGTTGGAGAGCTTGGCGACGCGACTCAGGTGCAGCAGTACGCCCGGATCGATGTCGCCGCTTCGGGTGCCCATCACCAAACCTTCCAGCGGCGTCATACCCATGCTGGTGTCGATCGGTTCGCCGTGTGCGATCGCCGACGCCGACGCACCGTTACCCAGGTGCAGCACGATCTGGTTCAGATTCGCATAGTCGCGACCGAGGAACTCCGCGGCCTTGCCCGAGACGTACTGATGACTCGTACCGTGAAAGCCGTAGCGCCGCACCGCATGTAGGTGTGCGACCCCACGGTCGATGGCGTACGTTGCGGCCTCGTCTGGCAGGTCGTGGAAGAACGCGGTGTCGAATACGGCGACCGACGGGACGTCGGGAAGTTTCTTTCGTGCCACCTCGATACCCGCGAGGTTCGCCTTGTTGTGCAGGGGCGCAAGGGTGGAGATCCGCGAGATCTCCGACACCACCTCATCGGTGACGAGCGTCGGGTGGAAGAAGCTACGGCCACCGTGCACGACTCGGTGTCCGACGGCGCTGAGACCCGCCGTCGCGAGATCGGTTCCCGACTCCGTGAACATCTCCGACGCCGCGTCGAGTGCGGCCGAGATGTCGTGCAGCGGCTCGGTGCGCGTCGACTTCTCGCCGTTCTGCTCGTGGGTTATCGACGACTCGTCCTCACCGATCCGCTCGGCTATCCCCTCGGCGATGACCTCTGCCGTGTCCGGGTGTAGCAGTTGATATTTCAACGACGACGACCCGGCGTTGAGCACCAACACTGCACCTTCGGTGGATGAACTCATCGGCCTGACTCCTGTGCGTCGATGTTCTGGGCCTGGATGGCGGTGATGGCGACGGTGTTCACGATGTCGGAGACCAGCGCGCCACGGGAGAGGTCGTTGATGGGGCGTCGAAGTCCCTGCAGCACAGGGCCGATCGCGACAGCACCCGCACTGCGCTGAACGGCCTTGTAAGTGTTGTTGCCGGTATTGAGGTCGGGGAAGATCAGTACCGTCGCCCGGCCTGCGACCTCGGAGTCGGGCATCTTGGTCGCCGCGACGCTCGGCTCAACCGCGGCGTCGTACTGGATGGGACCCTCGACGGAGAGCTCCGGAGCCCGTTCGTGGACGAGATCCGTTGCGACGCGCACCTTGTCGACGTCGGCGCCGGTACCCGAGCGCCCCGTCGAGTAGGAGAGCATCGCAACTCGCGGGGAGATACCGAACGCGGATGCCGTTGCGGCGGAGGAGATCGCGATGTCGGCGAGCTCGGTGGCGGTCGGATCGGGCACGATGGCGCAGTCGCCGTAGGTGAGCACCTTGTCGGGAAGGCACATGAAGAAGACGCTCGAGACCGTCGAGACCCCCGGGACCGTCTTGATGATCTCGAACGCCGGCCGGATCGTGTGCGCGGTGGTATGCGCTGCGCCGGAGACCATTCCGTCGGCGCGGCCCGTATGCACGAGCATCGTGCCGAAGTACGAGACGTCGCGCATCCGCTCCTGGGCGTGCTCGAAATCCATGCCCTTGTGCTTGCGGAGTTCTGCGTAGGTGTGCGCGAATTCGTCTGTCAGCTCGGAGTTGTCGGGATCGATGAGTTCGACGCCGTCGAGGTCGACTCCGAGGTCGCTCGCGCGGGCCGTCACCGATTCGGGGTTGCCGAGGATGATCAGTTCCACGACTCCGCGGCGTAGCAATTGCCCTGCGGCACGCAGGATTCGGTCGTCGCTGCCCTCGGGAAGCACGATGCGCTTGAGATCCGACCGCGCGCGGGTGATCAACCCGTACTCGAACATCTGCGGGGTGACGACCTCCGACGGCTTGACGTCGAGCACCTTGATCAGTTCCTCGGGCTCCACGTACTGCTCCATGAGTCCGAGCGCCGCGTCGATCTTGCGAGCCGATCCGATCGCGATGCGTCCGCGGGTGTCGGCGGCGATGCGTGCGGTGTCGTAGGTGCCCTGTTCACAGGTGATGACCGGAAGCTTGGACTTCAATCCGCTGACGAGAGCGTCGATCATCGGATGCGGTTTGAGACCGCCATTGAGGATGATGCCGGTCAGTCGCGGAAAGCCTTGCGCGGCATTGGCATTCACCAACGAGAGCAGGACGTCGGAGCGATCGGCCGGGGTGATCACCACCATGCCCTCGGTGAGTCGCTCGAGGATGTGCTCCGCGGTCATGCCGCCGACCATCACCCGAAGTGCTTCGCGGTCGAGGAGTTCCGGGTCGCCGCTGTACATCTCGGCGCCCAACGACTTCTTGAGCTCGGCCATCGTCGGCGCGAAGAGCACGGGCAGCTCCGGCAGACACCAGCACGGAACGTCGAGTTTGGCCAGTGCGGCACCGATATCGTTCATGTGCTCGGGATCGCAGCGGTTGGCGACGATGGCGGCGGTGGTCGCGTGCATCGCGGCGATCTCGGTGCGCAGGTGCTCGGCGAGGTCGCGCACCTCGGTGGGTGTGCGGTCGAGTGCCTTGAGCGCCAGGATGATCGGCGCCGAGAGGTTGGCCGCGATACGTGCGTTGTACGTGAGCTCCGACGGGTTGCCGACGTCGGTGTAGTCCGAACCGACGATGACGACGGCGTCGCACTGCGATTCGACGGCGTGGAAGCGCGCGACGATGTCGGCGATGGAGCCGCTCGGGTCTGCGTGTACCTGGTCGTAGGTGACGCCGATGGCTTCGTCGTAGCTGATGTCCGCCGAGGTGTGTTCGAGCAGGAGGTCGAGGAGGTAGTCACGCTCGCCGTGAGCGGCCCGAGAGATGGGTCGGAACACGCCGACCCTGCCGCCGGTTGCCGTCAGGAGCGACAGCACACCGAGCGCCACCGCTGATTTTCCGGTCTCCGCTTCCGCGGACACGATGTAGATCTTCGTTGCGCTCACAGCGTCGGGCGACATAGTGGTCAGCGTAGTTGGTGCCACCACTGAGCGTCGCGGGTGAGGTGGCCCGGTCAGGTGACGATTGCCCGAACGATCAGGTCGGCGATCTGTTCATCGGTGAGGCTGCTGTCGGGAACCAGCATCAGCGAGTAGATGATGCGGACCATGAACTCGGCGGCGCCGCGCGCATCGGGCGACAGTTCGGCCTGCACCTGGGGCGCGACGTCGGGCAGCGTGGCGTCGACGATCTTCTCGATCAGGTCGGGTCCGTTGTCGTCGTTGGTCGCGACCAGCGCGCGCACGATCTCCTCCGGTTCCTGACGGAGGACGTACTGCAGCGCCTCATGCTCGCGGATGTGGGGCAGCACGCCGAGCACCTGTGCCCGCACCTTGCCCGCGGCGTCGGGGGCGGTGTCGGACCATTCGCGTAGTTTCACGCGCAGCAGCGCGATCTCGCGGTCGAGCATGGCAGCGACGAGCGCGTCACGTCCGCCGAACATGCGGTAAGCCGTCGCCCGAGCCACGCCGGCGTGACGGGCCACAGACGTCAGGCTGAGCGCCTTCGCGCCGAAGCGCGACACCAGCCCGACGCCCACATCGACAAGACGATCCGATTCCATGCTTGAAAGTTAGCGAATCGGGCAGACGTCGGCGCAGGGTACCGGTCACTTTCGCTGCGCGGTGAAGTGCGCGAGGTCGTATGCGTACTCACGCGGACCCATGCCCTAGGCTCGGCGCCCATGGAGATTCGTGACGCGCGCGCAAGGGACGTCCCCGGCATCACGCCCATCTACAACGACGCCGTCGAGAACACCACGGCGATCTGGAACGAACAGATCGTCGACGACGCGAACCGGCTGGCGTGGCTGACGCAGCGCCAGGATGCAGGGTTTCCGGTGCTGGTCGCGGTCGAGGAGTCGTCGACGGATGGGCAGGTCGTCGGCTACGCCACCTACGGGCCGTGGCGGCCGCACGACGGGTATCGGCACACCGTCGAACATTCGGTGTACGTGCGATCGGATCAGCGCGGAAAGGGCACCGGGCAGGCGCTGATGCGTGCGCTGATCGACCGTGCACGTGCCGACGGATTCCACGTGATGGTCGCTGCCATCGACGCCGCCAACGAAGGATCGATCCGGATTCACGAGCGGTTGGGCTTCACACGCGTCGGATTGTTGCCACAGGTCGGGACGAAGTTCGGATCATGGCTCGACCTTGCATTCCTGCAACTGACTCTCGACGGGCCCACTCGAGACGGCGGGTCCGCGCGAGACTCTCAGGGCTGAGGCGCGCGCTCTGCGCATCGGCAGGCGGATCAACCCGCGTGTCATCGCCACGCCCGCGAGGCAGAGCACACCTCCGACGATCCGCAGCGGGGTCGGAACCTCGCCGAGTAGCAGCCACGACAGCACGATCACCAGGGCGGGCACGACGAGCGTTGTCGCTGCCATTGCGCCCGCGCTCGAGCGTGACAGCGCGTACGCCCAGGTGGTGAACGCGATCGCGGTCGGTCCGACGCCGAGGAAAACCATCGCGGTGATGTCGGAGGCGGGTGCCGCGGCAACCTCCCGCACCGCGGCGGGAGCGAACGGCAGGGTCGCGAGCGCGCCGACCATGACTCCCCAGAATGTTGCCGACAGGCCGTCGATGTGCGTCAGCGCGACCTTCTGCACCAGCACGCCACTCGCGTAGAGAACGGCTGCGGCCAGTCCGAGCGCGATGCCCAGCCAATCCGCGTGTGGCCCCGACCCTCCGACCGTGATCAGCACGACGCCTGCGAATGCCACCCCGATGCCGATGAGGAGTCGGCGCGAGAACCCCTCGCCGAGGAACAGTCCTGCGAACACCGCGACGAGGATCGGCGCGAAGTTGACCAGCAGAGCCGCCGTGCCGGCGTCGAGATGCTGTTCGGCCCAGTCGAGCGTCACGGTGTAGAGCGCGAACCACGCGACGCCGTACACGATTACCAGCACCAGGCCACGGCCGCGCGGCAGCGGCGGGAGTCCGCGCCCGAGGCCGTTGCGGCGTCGCAGGATCACCACGATCGGCACGAGCGCGACCACAGCTGTCGCCAGTCGACCGAATGCCAGCGCACCGGGCGAGAACGATGCGCCCGCCGACCGGATGGCGATGAAGGCCGACGCCCACAGGAGCACGGTGACCGTGGCTGCGACGGTGGCGAGATCGGGGGTTCGGCGCGTCATGCCATCAATGATCTGCCCGAGGACAATTCAGGACAAGTTCATATTTCTACACGACTCTTGAGTACCGCTGTATATTCACGGGCGTGATCGATCCACATCGTCTGCGAGTGTTCCGAGCTGTCGTTGCGGAGGGCTCCGTCGGTGGCGCAGCGTCGGCTCTCGGGTACACGCCTTCCGCGGTGAGCCAGCACCTGGCGACGCTGCAGCGCGAGACCGGACTCGCGCTGGTCGAGCGCGACGGCCGGGGCATCGTCGCCACCGAGGCGGGACGAACGTTGGCGGCGGAGTCCGAGGGCATCTTCGACCACTTCGCGCGGCTCGAGGGGCTCGTCGCCGATCTACGGCAGGGGCGGGCGGGCACGCTGCGCGTCACCTACTTCGGGTCCGCGGGTGCGGAATGGATGCCGACGGTCGTCGCGCAGATCCGCCGAGAATTCCCTGCGCTGCGACTCGACCTTCGACTCCTCGAGATCACCGACCCCCTCGTCGCGCCGCCGGATGTGGAGATCGGCATCGACGACCCCACAGCCGTGATCGGCAGCTCGTCGTTGAACGATTTCGACGTCATGCCACTCGTCTCGGATGCCTACCACGCGGTGGTCACACCCGACTCCCCTTATGCAACAAGGGATCACGTGTTGCTGCGCGAGTTGGCCGACGAGGTCTGGATCGACAACGACATCGCGCGCGGCCCCTGCCGCGAAGCACTACTTCGTGCCTGCACCGCAGCGGGTTTCAGCCCGTGCTTCGGTGTGGAGACGCACGACTACCTGACCGCGATCAACTTCGTCGCCGCCGGGGTCGGGCTCACCGTGGTGCCGGCGCTGGCGCTTGTCGACGTTCCGGACTCGGTCCGCGTGGTGCCGATCGCCGAACCGACTCCGCGCCGGGCGATTTCGATTCGACGCCGCCACAGTATTCGCGAGCACCGCGCCGCCGACCGCGTCGTCGAACTGGTGCGGAAGCAGGCTCGGCGCACACACGGCACGCTGGTCGGGGCGTGAGGCGCGGGCCCCGGGGTTCCGCAGAAAAGTACACGCCCTGGGCAGTCGACGTGTACCGGTACAGGTCAACAGCCCAGGGCGCGTGGTTTTCTGCGCTGGGTTCGCTGGGCTCGACTCAGTCGGCGACGGACAACTTGCGCAGCCGCGGGGCGAGATCCTTCTCGAAGTTGTCGAGGAAGCGCTGCTGATCGTGGCCCGGCGCGTGGAAGACCAGGTGGTTGAGTCCGGCGTCGGTGTAGAACCTGACCTTTTCGACGGCCTCGTCGGGGTCGGATGCGACGATCCACCGCTTGGCGACCTGCTCGATGGGCAGTTCGTCGGCAAGGCGTTCCATCTCGGTCGAGCTGTTGACGCTGTTCTTCTGGTCGGCGGTCAGCGACAGCGGCGCCCAGAAGCGGCAATTCTCCAGTGCGAGTTGCGGATCGGGGTCGTACGAAATCTTGATCTCGATCATGCGGTCGATCTCGGCGAAGTTCCGGTCGACCTTCTCCGCACCCTCACGAACGGCCGGAATGAGCTTCTCGGTGTAGAGCTCGGGACCCTTGCCGGACGTGCAGATGAAGCCGTCGCCAGAGCGGCCCGCATACCGTGCGACGACCGGTCCGCCCGCGGCCACGTAGACCGGGATCTGATGCTCGGGCAGGTCGTACATGTAGGCGCCCTTGGTGTGGTAGTACTCCCCCTCGAAGGTCACCTCCTCACCGGTCCACAGCTCGCGCATGAGCTTGATGGCCTCACGGAGACGAGCGAAGCGCTCCTTGAAGTCGGGCCATTCGCCCTGGAATCCGGTGGCGTACTCGTTGAGCGCCTCGCCGGTGCCGACGCCGAGCATGATGCGGTCGGGATAGAGGCAGCCCATCGTCGCGAACGCCTGCGCGATGACGGCGGGGTTGTAGCGGAAGGTCGGGGTCAGGACCGACGTGCCGATCTGTACGCGCTTGGTGCGCTCGCCGACCGCAGCCATCCACGACAAGGAGAACGGCGCGTGGCCGCCGTTGTGGCGCCACGGCTGGAAATGGTCGCTGACGGCGACCGAGTCCATGCCGTGTTCCTCGGCCGCCACGGCGATCTCCACCAGCTCGCGGGGCGCGAACTGCTCCGCCGAGGCCTTGTATCCGAGCTTGAGTTGCTGTGCCATGCCTTCACCTCACTGCCGACGACCGTCTATGTGATCCAACGTACTCAGGGAACAGGTCCGACAGTTGCGTGGGATCCAGGGGTACATTTTTGTACCCGTGGATCCCACACAACTCGACCCGCGCCGCACGAAGCGTGGGCCCCAGAGCGACGTCGAGGTTCATCGGCTTCGCGAGCAGCGCGCGGCGCATCCTGCACCGCGCGACCCGGAAGCCGTCGACCTCATCGCCGAATTCGCGGGACAGTCGGTGCCGGTGCGAGTGATCACGCCGACCGAGCCGCCGCGCGGAGCGATCCTGAGTCTGCACGGCGGAGGCTTCTACTTCGGAGCGGCTGCCTACGACGACATGTGGAATCGTGAGCTTGCCGATGCCCTCGGCGTCGCGGTCATCGGCGTCGACTACCGCCTTGCTCCCGAAACCCCTTGGCCCGCAGCGCCCGATGGTTGTGAAATCGCCGCTCAGTGGCTGATCGATCACGCGCCAGAGAAATTCGGCACTGACCGACTGGCACTCATGGGCTTCTCGGCGGGCTCGACACTGGCGATGACCACTCTGCTTCGCCTGCGTGACGCCGGACTTGCACATCGATTCTGCGGCGCTGCACTGCAGTTCGGCACCTACGACCTGAGCGCGACGACGCGCGCGGGCAGACTGATCGCCGACGAGTACTTCCTCGGCGCCTACCTCGGCCACGTCGACGATCGGACGCCACCCGACATCTCGCCGATCTTCGGCGACCTCCACGACCTACCGCCGGCGTTGCTCGTCGTCGGCTCCGACGACATCCTCGTCGACGACAACCGCGCCATGGCGACGCGGCTCGCGGATGCGGGAAACGAGGTCGAGCTACGTGTGTACCCCGCGTCGCCACACGGCTTCACGCACCACTCGACGTCGACGGCCGCGGTGGCGCGCAGTGACGTCGCGGGCTGGCTCAGCACGCGGCTCACGGGGTGATCGCGTCGGCGGATCGCCCGCGGGGAAGTTCGACGGCGTAGCTGTAGTGACAGCCGAGGTCGGCCCGATCAGGCGCCTCGTAGTTGTCACGGAACCAACTGATGCACGCCTCTGCGGCGAGTAGCCGGTCGCGGGTGTAGAGGTAGCCGTCGGTGCAATCGTCGAACGGATCGTCGTCCTGCCAGATGTCGATGGGCATCGTCGACGCGTCGTGGTCGACGAAGCGCAGTGTCCGCAGCGCGGTGCGTGACCTCCGCACCAGAAAGATGCCGTCAGTCAGGACGTAGACCTGCACACAGACGGCGTCTGGCGCGGCGAAGTCGACCTCGTCGTCGATGTCGAGATCGTCCTCTTCGACTTCAGCCTCCAACTCGTCCCAGTCATCGGCCAACCGGACATCTTTGGGCCCGAGACTGAACTCGAGACCGGGCGGCTGATCGTCGAGGGACTCGGCGACCCACGCGAGCATCGAGTCCCAGTCGTCGATCGGATAAATCTTGGCCATGACTCACATTCTCGCGTGTGGGTATGACATCGCTGTGGGTATGAGTCCAGAGGCTCGGGTCATGCGGATGCCGGGGCTCGTCCGCTATGAGCGCAACGCTCGGCTGGACTTAAACCTAACTTGAGCTTCTACTCTGGACGTCATGAGTATGCAGTCCGTCGCCTGGGACATGATGTACAAGTCGTCGAACTCGCCGTCGCGCAAGCGGCTGCGCGGTGACCGACGCAGCACCTTGCGCCGCATCATGACCTTCGCGCGCCCACACCGCGCCCGTATCGGCGTGTTCCTCGCGCTGTCGGTGTGCACCGCGGTGCTGACCGTCGTGACCCCGATTCTGGCCGGGCGCGTGGTCAACCTCATCAGCGAGGGCGGGTCGGGCGGAACGATCGTCGGACTCGCGGTGTTGATCGCGCTGATCGCCGTCGCCGAGGCGGCCGCGGGAATCGGCACGCGCTGGTTGTCGGCGCACATCGGCGAGGGGCTGATCCTGGATCTGCGCCGCTCGGTCTTCGACCACGTCCAGAAGATGCCCGTCGCGTTCTTCACTCGTACCCGAACCGGCGCGCTGGTGAGTCGACTCAACAACGACGTCATCGGCGCGCAACGTGCGTTCAGCGACACTCTTTCGGGTGTGGTGTCCAATATTGTGACGTTGGCGTTGACGCTCGGCGTGATGTTCGCGATCAGCTGGCAGATCACACTGTTGGCGTTGGTTCTGTTGCCTGTCTTCGTGATTCCCGCACGACGCATGGCTCGACGGATGGCCACCCTGTCCCATGAGGCCGCCGAGCACAACGCGCGGATGTCGACGCAGATGACGGAACGCTTCTCGGCACCGGGCGCGACGCTGGTGAAGCTATTCGGCAGTCCGACGTTGGAGAGTCGTGAATTCGCCACGCGCGCCGACAGAGTCCGTGACATCGGTGTGCGACGAGCCATGCTGCAGGGTGTGTTCATCACCGCACTGACATTGGTGTCGGCGTTGGCTCTCGCGCTCGTCTACGGACTCGGTGGCTGGCTTGCGGTGCATCAACATCTCTCCGCGGGAGCCGTTGTGGCACTGGCACTTTTGTTGACCCGCATGTATGCGCCACTCACGGCGCTGGCCAACGCGCGAGTCGAAATCATGAGTGCGCTGGTCAGTTTTGAGCGGGTGTTCGAGGTACTCGACCTCGCACCCCTGATCGACGACAAGCCCGACGCCACCGACGTCCCCGACGCCGACGACGGTGTGAGCGTGCGATTCGACCACGTCTCCTTCGGCTATCCCTCGGCCGACAAGGTCTCGCTGGCCTCGCTGGAAGAGGTTGCGCAATTGGACAGTCGGGGTGGGACCCAGGTGCTGCACGACGTCGACATCGACGTCCCGGCGGGCTCGATGGTCGCGCTGGTGGGGAGTTCCGGCGCGGGCAAGTCGACGATCGCGAGTCTGGCCACCCGCCTGTATGACGTCGACGAGGGCGCCATCCGCCTCAACGGCGTCGACGTGCGAGATCTGCGCAGCGAATCGGTGCACCGGAGTGTCGGATTGGTGACCCAAGACGGACATCTGTTCCATGACACCGTCCGCGCGAATCTCGTTCTGGCTCAACCCGATGCATCCGACGATGCGATCTGGGACGCACTGCGACGCGCACGCCTCGACGAACTGGTCGCGAGTCTGCCCGACGGCCTCGACACGATCGTCGGCGAACGCGGGTATCGACTGTCGGGCGGCGAACGTCAACGCATGACCATCGCCCGACTTCTGTTGGCGCAACCCGCCGTGGTGATCCTCGACGAAGCGACCGCACACCTGGACTCGACGTCGGAAGCCGCAGTTCAGGAAGCCTTGGCAGAGGCACTGGAGGGGCGCACGTCGATCGTCATTGCGCACCGGTTGTCGACGATCCGCGCCGCCGACCAGATCGTGGTGATCGAAGCGGGGCGCGTCGTCGAACGTGGTGATCACCGAACACTGTTGGCGGCCAACGGAAGATACGCGCAGCTCTACCGCACGCAGTTCGCCGACGGGAGCTCCGAGCAGCAGGCGGAGTGCTGCCCGGAGACGTTGAGCGCGTAGTGGTTTCGACGCGGCTGCTCGCTACGCTCGCGGGCTGCTCAACCAGCGGGGTGGGCGGGCTGCTCGACCAGCGGAATCGGCGGACCTTCAGCGGGAGGGGCGGACCTACTCAACTAGCGGGGTGAGCGGGGGCGGAGCCGGGCTGATCGGCGGCTAGTCCTCGTCGTCGTCGCGGTCCGGAATGGGCGGGGCGAGTTTGGCTTTGCGGAACGTCAACCCAACCATCGCGATGTTCACGACGATGATCGCGATACCGAGTACCACCCACAGCCACTGGTGGTTGCTCCACCAGTTGACGACGAGCAGCGCGACGCACACCATCAGCACGACGGAGCCGAAGATCACCATGCCGCGCGAGAAACCCTGTGCGGCGCGCTGGAACTGGGGATTGGTCACCGGAAGGCGTCCTGTCCGGTCAGCGCTTTGCCGATCATCAGTTGGTGCATTTCGCTCGTGCCTTCGTAGGTGAGCACGGATTCGAGGTTGTTGGCGTGCCGCATCACCGGGTACTCGAGTGTGATGCCGTTGGCGCCCAACAGGGTTCGACATTCGCGGGCGACAGCGATGGCTTCGCGGACGTTGTTGAGTTTGCCGAGGCTGATCTGCTCGGGTGCGATCTTGCTCTCGTCCTTGATGCGCCCCAGCTGGATGGCGAGCAGGAATGCCTTGCCCACCTCGAGCGCCATGTCTGCGATCTTGGTCTGGCTGATCTGGTATCCCGACAACGGCTTGTCGAAGACCTCGCGGTCGGCAGTGTAAGAGAGCGCGCTCTCCAGACAGTCGCGCGCGGCGCCGACCGCACCGAAGACAATGCCGAACCGCGCCTCGTTCAAACAACTCAGCGGACCCTTGAGGCCGGTCACGCCCGGGAGCATCGCCGACGCGGGCAACCGCATGTCCTCGAAGGACAGTTCGGCCGTGATCGACGCCCGCAGCGACAGCTTGTGCTTGACCACCATCGACCGGAATCCGCGGGTATCCGTCGGGACGACGAATCCACGCACTCCGCGCGAGCCCTCTTCGAGATCGGTGCGCGCCCAGACGATCGCGACGTCGGCGACGCTGCCGTTGGTGATCCACATCTTGGAGCCGTTGATGACCCAGTCGTCTCCGTCGCGCTTCGCTACGGTCCGCATGCCCGCCGGGTTGGAGCCGAAGTCGGGCTCGGTCAGGCCGAAGCAGCCGATTGCCTCGCCCGCAGCCATCTTGGGCAGCCATTCTTCGCGCTGTTCGTCGCTGCCGAAGGCACGGATTGCGTACATCGCGAGCGATCCCTGCACCGACATGAAGCTACGCAGACCGGAGTCGACGGCCTCGACCTCCAGGCACGCGAGTCCGTACTCGGTTGCCGACGTTCCAGCGCAGCCGTAGCCCTCGAGGTGCATCCCGAACAGGCCGAGCTTGCCGAACTCACGGGCGAGGTCTCGAACAGGGAGGGTGCCGTCCTCGAACCACTGGCCGACGTGGGGGCGCAGACGTTTGGTGCCGAAGTCGCGGACGGTGTCGACGATCGCCCGCTCCTGGTCGTCGATCAGTCTGTCAAAGCCGAAGAGCTCTCCGACCGTCTTGGTCCTACTTGCCCCAGTCGAATGTGACCCAGTCGCACTCACCGTTGTCCACCACCTGTTTGTCGACGCCGCGCGGGATGTCTGCCGCGCCACTCCACTATGGCAGTTCGACGCCGCGCCATGTCGACGACCACGAGGTTGGGCGCTCGACGTGGGGCGGAGTGGTTTCGACTCCGGTGCTCGCTTCGCTCGCGCCGGGCTCAACCGGCGACGAGTGGCTCAACCGGCGGCGAGCGATTCAACCAGCCGCGGCGAGTGGCTCAACCGGCGGCAAGCGGTTCAACCAGCGGGCTCAGCTCGACCAGCGGGCTCAGCTCGACCAGCCGGGCTCGGCTCAGCCGGCCGCCTTGGCGTCGCGGTCGTCGGCGGCCTTGGCGTCGCGGACCGCCTGCGTGGTGAAGGCGGCGGTCGTCTCGACGGCGTGCAGCGTCTCGGCGTGACGGGCGTTCATGACCGGAAACGCGTGCACCTGCCACGCATAACTGTGCGCGACGGCGTCGACACCGGCCTCATCGAGCCGTTCCACCAGCTCGATCACGTCGGTTTCGAGCATCTCGTTCTCAGCCGTGATCATCACGGTCGGTGGGAACGCCTCGGCGTCGATGTCGGCGGCGCGACGAGCACCGCGCAGTGGAATCGGCCCCCTGTTGAGCAGCGGGACGAGCCGCGCCATCTTGCCCATCGGCAGATAGGCGTCGGAGCGGCTGCTGCGATCGGGGTTGGTGCCCAGATCGAGGTCGAGCAGCGGAGAGAACCCGATGAGGGCAGCAGGCGTCGGAAGACCGGCAGTGTGCGCGCCCTCGGCGACCTTCATGGCGAGGAACCCACCCGCGGAGTCGCCCGCGACGATCAACCGTCGATATCCCCACTCACTGAGCAGTTCGCGGTAGGCGGCCACGGCGTCGTCGACCGACGTCCCGACACCCACCTTCGGTAGCTGGCGGTACTCGAGCGAGAAGACCGGCAGTGCGCACGCCTTCGCGAGTCGACCGACGATAGAGCGATGCGTACCGAGACCACCGACGACGAATGCGCCGCCGTGCAGATAGAGGATGGCGGTGTCGGCGTCGCGTCGTGACGGTCCGCTCGGCATGACCACCTCGGTGGGACGGCCCGCGAGTTCCATCCGCTCGCGAACGACGTGCCGCGGTTCGGGCGCGCCGGCGAACAGGCGGTCGATCAAGAAGAGCCCCGCCATCCCCGGCCGGTTCAGCGGCCACAGCGCGAGCGTCGGTTTCAAGAGTGCGCGAGTCGCAAACCACAGTGGGTACGAGAGCGCACTCGCCTTTCGGTGATGCACAATTGGCATGCTGTTTCTCCTCACCCCAACCCAACCGCGAGAAAGTGATGCGCGATCAGAATCGTGTGGCGGCGTCGACGGCAACCACGGCCCGGAATCCCCTGGCTAGTATTCCTGCACAGAGTCTTCCCACGAGGGGCTTTCCCACAGTGCGACCACCTACAGTGCCAATACCTACCCGGCAATTACCTACAGTGTGTTCGGAACCGATGAATGTGAAGCTACACCCGTTTCGGAAGACCGACAGTCTCGCGCCGCGAGTTCCGAGCGCCATTTCACCAGCCGCGCGAATCAGAGAGCTAGGACACTCCACAGCAGCCATGTCAGCGACACCATGTGATGCGCACGCATCCGCATCAGGGTCAACATTCGCTCTCGCGTATCGGCGGTACCCGGCGTGATCGAGACGGATCCGAGTCCACTCGGGTTGCCACACTCCATCCCCGCCGAGTTTCTGCTGTCGGCCAAGGCGGCGCCTGCGCGCACGCTGTGCGACATCCTCGATGCCACCACCGCACGGCATCCCGACGCTCCCGCCATCGACGACGGCGACCAAATCCTGACATATTCGCAGCTCAGTGCGGTAGTACGACGCGGCGCGGCGCGGTTGGCGCAACTCGGGGTACGCCGTGGTTCGCGGGTCGGCATCCGGATGCCGTCCGGTTCACGCGATCTCTACACCGCGATCCTGTCGGTGCTCTACGCCGGAGCCGCCTACGTTCCGGTCGACGCCGACGACCCGGAAGAACGCGCAACTCTCGTGTTCGGCGAAGCGAAGGTCGACGCGATCGCCGACGCCGACGGGATACACGTCACTGACGGCGCATCGCCCGACCCAGCCGCCACGTCCCTCACCGTTTCCTCCCCGGACGCAAGTACTCCCGACTCGACTACTCCCGACTCGACTACTCCCGACTCGACTACTCCCGACTCGGTATCCACCGGCGCAACATCGACAGCCGACTCGCCGGACGCCAACCGCCCGACCCCAGGCGACGACGCGTGGATCATCTTCACGTCGGGATCGACCGGAACTCCCAAAGGCGTCGCGGTCACGCATCGCAACGCCGCCGCATTCGTCGACGCCGAGGCGACGATGTTCTGCCGCGACGAACCACTCGGCCCGGGCGACCGCGTACTCGCGGGCCTATCAGTGGCCTTCGACGCCTCGTGCGAGGAGATGTGGCTCGCGTGGCGTCACGGTGCGTGTCTCGTTCCCGCGCCTCGGTCGCTGGTGCGCAGCGGCATGGACCTCGGACCGTGGCTCGTCGCCCGCGACATCACAGTCGTCTCGACGGTGCCGACCCTCGCATCACTCTGGCCACCGGAGGCACTCGAAGCCGTCCGGCTGTTGATCTTCGGTGGCGAGGCGTGTCCGCCCGAACTCGCCGACCGACTCGCCGTCGAGGGCCGCGAGGTGTGGAACACCTACGGTCCCACCGAGGCGACGGTCGTCGCGTGTGCAGCGTTGCTGGGCGGACCGGGTCCAATCCGTATCGGTCTGCCCCTACCCGGATGGGATCTCGCCGTCGTCGGAGCAGACGGACTGCCCGTTGCCGAAGGCGAAACCGGTGAGCTGATCATCGGTGGCGTCGGCCTTGCGCACTATCTCGACCCGGCCAAGGATGCCGAAAAGTACGCTCCCATGCCCACTCTCGGCTGGGAGCGCGCCTATCGCAGTGGCGATCTGGTACGCCTCGACCGTGAGGGTCTGGTATTCGGCGGCCGCGCCGACGATCAGGTCAAGGTCGGCGGCAGGCGAATCGAGTTGGGCGAGATCGACAACGCACTCCAACACCTTCCCGGGGTGAGCGGCGCGGCAACAGCGGTGCGAAAGACGGCCGCGGGCAACAGTCTGCTTGTCGGATACCTCGTCTCCCCCGACCCCGAGTTCGACGTCGCGAACGCGCATCGCCTTCTCGCAGAACAACTTCCCGCACCGATGATCCCGAGACTCGCGCTCGTCGACGAACTGCCGACCAGAACGTCGGGCAAGGTCGACCGCGACGCCCTGCCGTGGCCGCTACCGGGCACCGACAATTCCGACGACGAGGACGCAAGCGACCTCAGCGGCACCGAAGCGTGGCTGGCCGCGCGGTGGACCGATGTCCTCGGCGCAACCGTGACCAGTGCCGAGACCGACTTCTTCGCCGAGGGCGGCGGCTCGCTCGCCGCTGCGCAATTGGTGACGGCCGTGCGCGAGCGCTACCCGGAAATCACTGTCGCCGACCTCTACGACCATCCGCGGTTGGGCTCACTCGCGGAGTTCCTCGGCGAGACCGCGGCCGCGGAGGTCGTCGACCCGCGTGAGGTGAAACCGACACCCGCAGCCACCGGTTTCGCGCAGCTGCTCCTGTCGGTGCCGCTGTCGACGCTGACCGGACTGCAGTGGGCGACGTGGCTCGGCGTCGTCAACAACGTGGGTGCGTGGGCCGCCCGCAGGCTCGACGTCTCGGTGCCCTGGCTCGTCGAGGTCAACTGGTGGGTCGTGCTCGTCGCGTTCCTGGTCTTCATCACCCCGCCCGGTCGGATGGTCATCGCTGCGATCGGATCACGCATCCTGCTCGGCGGCGTCGAGTCGGGTACCTATCCCCGCGGCGGCAACGTGCATATCCGACTCTGGGTCGCCGAGCGACTCCTTGTCGCCAGTGGCGCCGCCAATCTGTCGGGTGCGCCGTGGATGATTTATCTGGCACGCGCGCTGGGCTCGTCCGTGGGGCGCGGCGTCGACCTGCACACGATCCCGCCGGTCACCGGAAAACTGACCATCGGCGACGGCGCGTCCGTCGAACCAGAGGTCGACGTCGCCGGCTGGTGGATCGACGGCGACCTCGTCCACATCGGCGAGATCGTGATCAAACGCGGTGCGACGATCGGTGCACGATCGACGCTGGCTCCCGGCGCCGTCGTCGGCAAAGACGCCGAGGTGGGTCCGGGTTCCGCGGTGTTCGGTCGGGTCAAGGCCGGGCAGCAGTGGGCCGGGTCGCCCGCTGTGAAGATCGGTAAGGCGACGCATTCGTGGCCCGATCACCGTCCCCGTCGCGCAAGTTTCTGGGTGCCCGTCTACGGACTCTCCTCGATGGTTCTCGCCGCCATCCCCCTGATCTCGCTGGGAGTCGGCCTACTCGTCATCGGGACATGGGCGCTGCACGCCGACCGGCTCCGCGACGTCGCAATCCGTTCGCTGATCCTGCTACCCGCCGCGGCCATCGTGAGCCTCGCGGTGTTCGCAGCGATCACCGCGGTCCTCGTGCGCGCGATGTCACTCGGTCTGGAAAAGGGCTATCACCCCGTGCGTTCCCGCACAGGGTGGCAGGTGTGGATGACCGAGCGACTGCTCGACTCCGCCCGCACCTACCTGTTCCCCCTCTATGCCGGGCTGCTGACACCGTGGTGGTTCCGCATCCTCGGCGCGAAAGTCGGTAAGGGAACCGAGATTTCGACGGCCCTCGTGCTGCCGAAATTCACGACCATCGCCGACGGCGCGTTCCTCGCCGACGACACCATGGTCGCCTCGTACGAGCTCGGCGGTGGCTGGATGCACATCGACGACGTCAAGATCGGCAAACGCTCGTTCCTCGGCAACTCCGGAATGGCCGCGCCCGGCCGCAAAGTGCCCAAGAACGGTCTCGTCGCAGTGCTGTCCGCCGCTCCCGACCGAGCGAAGTCGGGGTCGAGTTGGCTTGGTAGTCCGCCGATTCGACTTCGACGCACCGCCGCGGAAACCGACACGTCGAGGACGTTCGACCCGCCCATGCGCCTCAAAGTCGCACGCGCAGTGATCGAGACGCTGCGATTGATCCCGGTGATGATCTCGTTCGGGCTCGGCATCTTCATGCTGTTGAGCCTGCAGTACATCGCCCAGCAGGCGAACTACGTCATCGCCGGTCTGGTCAGCGGTTTGCTGTTGGTGTTGTGCGGCGCCATCGCGTGCTGCATTGCGGCAGCGGCGAAGTGGGCCGTCGTCGGACGTATCGAGGTCTCCGAACATCCGCTGTGGAGTTCTTTCGTGTGGCGCAACGAGCTTTCCGACGCCTTCGTCGAAACGGTTGCGGCACCGTGGTTTGCCAACGCCGCGACCGGAACCCCAATTCTCAATCTGTGGCTCCGGCTCCTCGGCGCACAGATCGGCAAGGGCGTGTGGTGCGAAACCTATTGGCTCCCTGAGGCCGACCTCGTGTCGCTGGGCGCGGGCGCAACCGTCGAGCGCGGCTGCGTCGTACAGACGCACCTGTTCCACGATCGGGTCATGGCCATCGACCGCGTAGTCCTCGCCGACGGTGCGACGCTCGGACCCCACTGCGTCGCGCTACCGGCGTCGGGGCTCGGCGAATCGGCGACCGTCGGCCCGGCGTCGTTGGTCATGCGTGGCGACGTGGTGCCCGCGCACACCCGTTGGCAGGGCAACCCGATCGCGCCCTGGCACGACTGAGCGGCAGCACGACTCAGACGAAGACCGGCCGTCCAACGAAAAGCGGTGGCTCCCGTTGCCAGGAAGCCACCGCGTGAGGACAGGAGGGACGGTCAGACCGCCGACTGGTCGGAGACCTTCTTGGGAAGGTTGAACAGCGTGACAACCGAGATCACGATGAGGAAGATTCCCGCGACCCACACCAGCACACTCAGCGCCCACAGCGACGATCCGATCAGCAGCACGAGGCCCGCCAGGATCGAGATCACGCCGGTGAGGATGAGGTACCACGTCGGGGCGTGCGCGGTCTTCGAGAACGCGGTGACCAGATCGCCGATACCGTCGAAAAGCCACGCGAAACCGATGAAGAGCGCGAGAAACCAGACCGCATTCGCGGGACTGAACAGGGCGATGATGCCCATGATCAGAACCAATAGGCCCAGAATTCCGGTGAGAATGCGCCAGCCCGTTCCGAGGACCTTTGCCGAGAACGCCACGTAGATGCGGAAAAGACCCGCAACGATGAGCGCGATACCGAAGAGAACTGCGAGCACCACTACCGTCGCCGAAGGCCACGCAACCGCAATGACGCCGAGCACGATGCCGATGATCGATGTCACGATCATGGCGCTCCGAATGGAGCCGATCAATTCGTCGGGGATCTGTTTTGCATATGGCGCAAAGGTCATGCGCTCACCTTATCCCCGCGGCGGGCGTTCTGACGCGATTCGGACGCAAGTGAGTGAAAGCGCGGTGCCCCGGGGCGGTTTCGTGCGAGTGTGCACGTGCGGGTAAAAGTGATTCGTGTCGAAAACTAGCGCATTTTTTACCTCGTACAGCTCGACAGCGTCATCCGACAGCGGCGTCGTGACGCCCACGTCGTACGCGTTGAGCCTGTGGGCGACGGGCACTCTCAACGGGCCCGCGGTGTGTGCGCTCGCCGCGCATCGCGTCGAGCAGCAGTTCGGCGAGGACGGCTTTCGGCCGGCGCGTTTCACCATCGACATGTTCAAGGTGGCACGGGAAGTGCCGACATTCACCCGTGGCCGACTCGTCCGCGCGGGTCGTCGAATCCGGGTCGCCGAGCTCGACGTCGTGCAAAGTGAGTCCCCGAATATCTCCGACTCGGATACGGCTGGTGCCGATGAAGTCGTCGTGGCGCGGGCGACGACCGTGTTCCTCCGTACGTCGGTGAATCCCCCGGGCACACGGTGGCAGCGGCCCGACGGGGCCGTCACGTTTCGACCGCCGACCGATCCCATCCCCGACACCGATCTCATGTCTCGCTTCTCGTCCGATGCCCCCGATCGAGATGCCCCCGATCGAGGTGCCCCCGATCAAGGTGCCCCAGATGCAGGCACACCCGATCGAGATGCGACCGACGCGTCGGAATCCGGCGGGATCCCGGGAGCGTCGAACAGCGCCTGGAACACGGATATGGGCGCGCACCAGAACGGCGGGCGCAAACGGCTCTGGTCGCATCCGCTGCCCGCGATCGACGGCGAACCGGCGACCTCATTCGTGAAGGCCGTGACCGCTGCGGAGTCGACGAGTCTTGTCACGAACTGGGGGTCGAGCGGTATCGGCTTCATCAACTGCGACCTCAGCGTCGAACTCGCACGCCTTCCGCAGGGCGACTGGATGGGCGTCGAAGCCGACAGCCACCTCGAGAGTGACGGCATTTCCATCGGTACTGCTGGATTGTTTGATTCGCACGGAATGTTCGGAATGGGGATTGTCACCGCGGTCAACAACGCTGCCGCGGAGATCGATTTCACCAGCATCGATCTCACTGATCGATATCGTGAGGCGTGATTGTCCACTAATCGGTGAGAACCGCGCACTACGGCGCGAGGTAACCGTTAGGTCTTGATAAGGTCACGCCATGGCAGTGGGCTGGCGTGGTCGGAAGGTGCGCGTGGCGGCGCGAAGGAAGGTCATCGCGGCGGTCGTCGCAGTCGCTGCGACGACGGTGACCATCGGTACGGTAATGGCTCCCGCGGCGTCGGCTGCCACCTACGCCGCAGGTGAGGCGACCATGGTCGCGCGCCTGACCGGACCGGGTTCCATCAACGACACCCCCGGCCGCTACAACATCTACGGCACCGACCTCGGCACCATGTGGGACAACGGCAATGGAGAAATCCTCGCCGCGTTCGGCGACACCCAGACGTTCAACGGGTGGTCGTTGCTCTACGGGCAGCTCTGGTACTGGCAGTCCAACGCCCTGCTGCGCAGCACCGATCGCAACCTCTCCGACGGCATGACCTTCACCGGCCACGCAGGTCCACCCAGGCAGGCCAAGCGACTCCTGAAGCCCGATCTGCGCAAGGAGATCACGATCATCCCGACCGCGGGTGTCGCCGCGAACGGCAAGCAGTACATGAGCGTGATGTCGGTCAAGCACTGGGGACAGCCGGGGGTCTGGTACACGAATTGGTCGGGACTCGTCGTGTCGGACGACAACGGCAACAACTGGCGCGCGCTCAACGCCTTCCGACCCAACGGCGGTGGAAACAAGAAGTTCCAGATGGCCGCGTTCCTCAAGGTCGGCGACACCGTCTACACCTACGGGACCCCCGACGGCCGCTTCGGGGCGGTGTACCTCGCACGGGTGAAAGCCAAGGACATCGAGAACCTCGGTGCCTACGACTACTTCTCGTACGGAAACTGGGCACGAGGCAATCCTTCGGCGGCCACCCCCGTCATGCCCGCACCGACCGGCGAGATGTCGGTGGCCTACAACAGCTATCTCGGTAAGTTCATCTCGCTCGGCCAGAGCGACAACGGCGTGGTGATGCGTACCGCAGACGATCCGGTCGGCCCGTGGACGTCCGGCGAGTTGGTCGTGCCGATGAACAATCCGCTGACCGGGTACGCACCCTTCATCCATCCGTGGTCGCAGGGCAGCACGCTGTACTTCACGTACTCGGTCTCGGTGGGCTACCAGGTCTACTTGATGCGGTTGCCGCTGCGGCGGGATTGACAGCTGCGGGATTGAGCGCGGACTGGGACTGAGCGCAGGCGCGAGTGAGCGCGACGGCCGGCGAGCTGGGGCGCCCACCGACCGTCGGCTCATCTCAAGGCCGGATCAGTGCCGGATCAGCACCGGACCAGTCGCGATCCGGCCGTCGAACTCACTGCCCGAGCATCGAGCGCATGCGGTCGATCTCGGCTTGCTGCGACGTGGTGATCTGCTCGGCGAGCGCTCGCGACGCCGGGTCGATCCCGTTGGCCAGCTCGGTCTTGGCCATGTCGATCGCTCCCTGGTGATGCGCGATCATTCCCTTCAGCCACAGTGTGTCGAACTCCTGGCCGCGCGCGTTCTCCATGGCGGTCATCTCCTGAGCAGACATCATGCCCATGCCCCCGCCACCGTTACCCATATCCATCGAACCGTGGTCCATAGTGCCGTGATCCATGGACCCCTGATTCTCGGTACCTTGTGAGTCGGGAGCGGTAGAGACTCCCCACGACGCCAATCTCTGTGTCATCTGGTCGATCTCGGGTTGTTGAGCGTTCTTGATCTGTGTCGCCAACTCACGAACGGCGGTGTTCTCGGTGCGCGACGGCACGAGATCTGCCATTGCGATGGCCTGCTGATGGTGCGGGATCATCATCTGGTTGAACGTCACGTCGGCGGCGTTGTGCTTGGTCGAGTCGGCCGACGCACTCTGCGACGACGTGGCGTTTCGGCTCGCCTCAGTACTGGTCGACGATGCACTATCAGACCCGCTGTCGGACGTCGAACACCCCGCGATCCCGACGACCGCGGCGATACCTGCGCACGCAGCGAGCATGCGGGTACGACGAATTGTGTTGCTGGACATCATGGTTTCCTTGTCTTGTTGTGACGTGCTGAACTCGGCCCCGGTGCAAGCGGGACCAGAAGTCGTCGTATCAGCAGCGAATCACGTTCAGACACAGGTGATCTCGGATCGCCCACGGCGGCGGACGGCCTAGCCTGCGAACAGCGGGCATCCACACAGTTGCCAGCGCGAGTAGCAGTGCGGCGAACACCAGCACTCCGACGACCGCCGGTTCGATCGTGGGAAAGTCGATGGCGCGCAGGGACAGACAGTGATGACCGAGGACGGCGCAATGGTCGCCCGACGACATCTGCGAGTCAGCGCCTGTCGACGGCCCCATCTGCATGCCGGCGTGCATGGGAGGCGCTGCGGGCAGCTCGGCATGAGTCGGGCCGACCAGACCGTGCATCACGACGACGGCCAACACGAGTAGACCCGCGAAGCCAAGCCGTGCGGGCCTCGTCGCCAAGCGTCGTACCAAACGTCGGCGACCACTCACCCGTCTACGCGATGCGGCCACGGCGACCAGATTACCGGCGTGCGAGCTTTCAGGCGCCCGCCGCACTCTCCTGCCCGGCACTCTCCCGCTCAGCGCTGTCCTGCCCGGCACTCTCCCGCTCAGCGCTCTCCAACTCAGCGCTGTCCTGCTCGGCGCGCCGTCGCTGTCGCGGCAGGATGAATCGACGGTCGATCAGCGTGTAGACGGCAATCACGGTCGCGGCGAGTGCCCATCCGAGCAACACGTCGAAGACGTAGTGCTCCGCGGTGTAGACGAGCGTGAACGCCATCGCGAACGCGTACCCCATGAACAGCGTTTTTCCCAGCGCTTTCACCCGTGGCCACATGAACAGGGCGAGCAGCATGGTCAGACCCGCGTGCAGCGATGGGATCGCCGCGACGAGATTGGCTTTCCCCTGTCCCACTTCGATCAGATTCGACGCCACGTGGATGTTGAGGTACTCCCAGCCGCGCGCCGAGATGCGCTCGACGTAGGGCTGTGCGCCGGGATGATGCGGATCGGTCGGACCGAGGATGCCTCCCGGCGTCGTCGCCTCAGGCGTCGTCATGCACTCGGCATCACGCGGGCCGTCGACGACCTGCTCGGACGTGCAACGTGCAGCAGCCCACGGCGGGGCTGCAGGCACCAGCGTGTAGCCGACAAGCCCGAGGAACGTCGCGGCAACAAAGCACGCCGCGAAGCGACGCCACGACGAGCGGTCGCGCAACCACAGCACAGCGGCGACGGCGTACGGCACCACAAAGTACGACATGTAGACGACGCTGGTGATGATCTCCCACCACGGCGCCGACGGCTCTTTCAGGTGGCTCTGCAACCAGACGGTCGGAACCACGCCGAACATCGCATGGTCGACGTCGGCGGCGAGGTGCCAGTGCGTCGGCATGTCGACGATTCGGGCGACGTCGCGCGTCCAGTCATAGAGGAGCAGGACCAGCGCGAACGGCGCCCAGTCGATGAGCACAGTGATTGCTCGACGTCGGCCGATACTCGCCGCGAACAGCCCGAGGCAGAGCAGGACGATCAGTCGCGTGCGGTCGAAGGCGAGGCCGTAGACAGAGAACTCGTAGCCCATGAACGCGATCCAGGCCAGGATGGCGATGCGTCGGACGAGGGTCAGGTCCCGCCGCTTCTCCGGCTCAGCCTCGAGTTCGGCTGCGTCGGCGACGTCGTCGAGGACAGGTCCCATCGTCGCCGGCTCGTCCGAGTCGTCGTCGCCTGCGTCTCGCCTCGAGGGCCGTATCGCGTCTTCTACGCTCAAGCGGTCAATCCTGATTCCATCGGTCGAACGGATGCTGACGCGTCGCGCTCGACAAACACGATGGAACGCCGTCCATCCTTAACTGTTTGTCACCCTAGTGAACACCGGACGGTTACGGGGTGTTTGCCACCCGTTGACGGCACATACACAGCAAAGACTTCCTACACTGGTGATGCGCATCACAGCGATGTGGCAGTAGGCGCCGGGAGGTTTCATGCCCAACCGTTTTCTCCGCTACGGCGATCAGCGCTACCTGATCACCAAGGAGGCGGAGGCTCGACTCAACCGCGCGCTGGACAAGGTCTACGAACACGGCGCGGGTCACGAGTGGCTGCATCTCTACCGCGACACCGAGGCGCCGTGTCGGCTGTTGATCGCCAGCGGCGTGCCGATCACGATCGAAACCGAGCCAGGACTCGGCGACTGACCACACGTCGCCCTCCCGGAGTCGATCGCCGTCGGAGACGGTCACTATCGTTGCTGTCGGAGCCGGTCACTATCGTTGGTGCCATGCGCATCGGAGCCCACCTGCGTGAAGACGCCGCACCACTCGAGACCGCAGAGGAACTCGGGATCGACGTCTTCCAGATGTTCGTCACCGACCCGCAGAGCTGGAAGAAGCCGCAGCCACATCCGGAGGCCCAGCAGATCCGCGAGTCGCCCATCGACGTCGTGGTCCATTCGAGCTATCAGATCAACGTCGCGAGTCTGAACAACCGTCTCCGGATGCCATCGCGCAAGGCCGTCGAACAGCAAGCCGACGCCGCAGCCGAACTGGGGGCCTTCGGCCTCGTCGTACATGGCGGTCACCTTCGTGATGGCGAAGACGCCGCCGAGGGATTTGCCAACTGGCGCAAGCTTTTCGACCGTCAGCAGGACAAGGGCGGCTTCGGCGTGCCGATCCTGATCGAGAACACCGCGGGCGGCGATCACGCCATGGCCAGGACCCTCGAGGCCATCGACCGACTGTGGGATGCGGTCGGCGATTTCGAGCAGGCCGGATTCTGCCTGGATACCTGCCACGCGTGGGCCGGTGGCGAAGACCTCGTCGGCCTCGTCGAGCGGGTGCGTGCCATCACCGGCCGGATCGACCTGGTTCATCTGAACAATTCACGCGACGAGTTCGACTCCGGTCGCGACCGCCACGCGAATCTTGCGTCGGGTCACATCGATCCCGACGTCCTCGTCGAGGTCGCCCGGGTCGCCGATGCGCCGCTGATTCTCGAGACACCCGCGGAGGGCATCCCCGCCGACCTGTCCTACCTGCGCGAAGGCCTCTGACCGCCCGCCGTCGAGATCTTCGCCCACACTGCTTGCAATTGCGAGCACGCTCACACGCGTTGAGGTTGTGAGGGTGTTGCACCACACGGTAAACTGGGGTTACTGGCGAGTAACTTGGTGTCCGCGTCAACCTGAAAACCACGCACTTTCCCGACGCTCACCTCGACACGCCCGACGATCGTCAGCCCGCGGCTTATATGCCAGGTCTAGTAGAAGGAACCAGCAATGGGTCATTACAAGAGCAACATGCGCGACCTGCAGTTCAACCTCTTCGACGTGTTCGAACTCGACAAGGTCCTCGAATCCGGAGAGTTCGGCGATCTCGACCACGAGACCGCCGTCGACATGCTCCGCGAGGTGAAGAACCTGGCAGAGGGCGTCATCGCCGACTCGTTCGCCGAGGGCGACCGCAATCCCCCGACCTTCGACCCCGAGACGCACAGCGTCACGATCCCCGAGGCGTTCAAGAAGTCGTACAACGCCTACATCGAGGCCGGCTGGGACAAGGTGGGTCTGCACGAGGACCTCGGCGGCATGCCCGCTCCGCGTTCGCTGTACTGGGCGCTCGGCGAGATGATCCTCGGCGCCAACCCCGCCCTGTTCATGTACTCCGCAGGCGCAGGATTCTCGGAGATCTTCTACGACAATGGCACCGACGAGCAGAAGAAGTGGGCACAGATCTGCGCCGAGCGCGGCTGGGGCGCCACCATGGTGCTGACCGAGCCCGACGCCGGATCGGATGTCGGCGCAGGCCGCACCAAGGCCACCGAGCAGGAAGACGGCACCTGGCACATCGACGGTGTGAAGCGCTTCATCACCTCGGGCGATCAGGACATGACCGAGAACCTCTTCCACCTGGTGCTCGCACGCCCCGAGGGCGCGGGTCCCGGCACCAAGGGACTGTCGCTGTTCTTCGTTCCGAAGTTCCACTTCGACCACGAGACCGGCGAGCTCGGTGAGCGCAACGGCGTCTTCGTCACCAACGTCGAGCACAAGATGGGCCTGAAGGTCTCGGCCACATGTGAGGTCACATTCGGTCAGCACGGCGTACCCGCCAAGGGCTGGCTCGTCGGCGAGGTCCACAAGGGCATTGCGCAGATGTTCGACGTCATCGAGCACGCTCGAATGATGGTGGGCACCAAGGCGATCTCGACCCTGTCGACCGGTTACCTCAACGCACTCGACTACGCCAAGGAGCGCGTCCAGGGTGCAGACATGACCCAGATGACCGACAAGACCGCTCCGCGCGTGACCATCACGCATCACCCTGACGTGCGTCGTGCGCTGATGACCCAGAAGGCATACGCCGAAGGTCTGCGCGCCGTGTACCTCTACACCGCGTCGCACCAGGACGAGGCTGCGGCTCAGATCGTCTCCGGCGCCGATGCCGCTATGGCTCACCGCGTCAACGACCTGCTCCTGCCGATCGTCAAGGGCGTCGGCTCCGAGCGCGCCTACGGCACGCTGACCGAGTCGCTGCAGACCTACGGCGGCTCCGGCTTCCTGCAGGACTACCCGGTCGAGCAGTACATCCGCGACTCGAAGATCGACTCGCTCTACGAGGGCACCACTGCCATCCAGGCGCAGGACTTCTTCTTCCGCAAGATCATTCGCGACAAGGGCCAGGCGCTCGCCCACGTCGCCGGGCAGATCCAGACGTTCATCGACTCGGAGGCAGGCAACGGTCGCCTCAAGACCGAGCGTGCGCTGCTGAAGACCGCGCTCGAGGACGTGCAGTCGATGACCGCAACGCTGACCGGCTACCTCATGGGTGCGCAGGAAGACGCGACGCAGCTCTACAAGGTCGGCCTCGGCTCGGTGCGCTACCTGATGGCCGTCGGCGATCTGCTCATCGGCTGGCTGCTGCTCAAGCAGGCCGAGGTCGCGCTGACCAAACTCGACGAGGGTGCCGCCGATGGCGACAAGGCGTTCTACGACGGCAAGGTCGCGGTTGCGAGCTTCTTCGCCAAGAACATGCTGCCGCTGCTGACCTCGGTCCGCGGCGTCGTCGAGAACATCGACAACGACGTGATGGAGCTCGACGAAGCGGCTTTCTGATCCGTTGGTCGACGAGCGTCACAAACGACCACTGCGGCCCCCCAACCCCAATGGGGTGGGGGGGCCGCGGTTTTTGTTTGGGTTTATAAAAAAAACCCCCCCCCCCCCAACAGACAGAG